>JBFGTT010000480.1:0-3540 GCA_041565995.1 Rhodothermales bacterium | reverse complement strand
GGTGGGCGAGGGCAGGCGACGCAACGCGGCGCGGGGCAGGCGTGGGCGGAGCACTTGCAGGCGGTCGTCGTTGCGCGCGGCGAGGATCAGCGGCGTGCCGTCGGCCAGCCGCAGCCGGCGCAGCCTGCTGACGTCGCCCTCGACCAGCAGGTTGCTCGTGGCCGGATCCACCGCTTCGAAGCCGCCGGCGCTGCCGCGCAGCAGCAGACCGTAGCCGGCGTCGTAGGGGCCGAGCAGCGGAGCGGCCCCCAGAAAGTTGCCCGCCAGGATCAGGTCCGGGCGCCCGTCGCCGTCGAAGTCGCCGGGCAGGAAGGCGCGGACGGGGGCGAACTGCGCCTCGACCGGCAGCGCCCGCAGCGCAAAGGTGCCGTCGCCCCGGTTCTCGGCGTACGAGGAGGCGAAGACGTACGCCTCCTCGACGAGCGCGTCCTCCCACGCCTCGGCGGGGAAGAGGTCGTCGAGACGGGCGGCACCGTAGGCGGCGTAGCTCTCGAACGTGCGGGCCAGCGACGGGATCTGCTGGATCAGGTCGTCGCGGGAGGCCAGCGGGTAGCGCACGCCGCCCCGCGCGTAGCTCAGGATCTGATCGAGGCTCCCGTTGCCGTCGAAATCCTTGACGTAGAGACGGACGGGTTCGTCGCGGCTGGCCTGCAAGAAGGCGTTGAGGCCCAGGTTGCCGGCCACCAGGTCGGCGTCGCCGTCGCCGTCGAAGTCTTCGGCCCATACGGCGCTCCACCAGCCTTCGGTGCCCGCGAAGCCGGCCTCGGCGGTGCGCTCGGCGAACCCGCCCTCGCGCTGCACGAAGACGCGGATGGGCATCCACTCGCCCACCACCACCAGGTCGAGCCGCCCGTCGCCGTCGAGGTCGGTCCAGGCCCCGTCGGTGACCATGCCGGCGTCGGCGAGCGCCGGGGCGAGGGCCTCGGTCACGTCGGCGAAGCGCCCCGTGCCGTCGTTTTCGAGCAGGAAGCTGGGCGGGGTCGTCCCGTAGGCCCGCGCCACCACGCGGCTGCCGACGAACAGGTCCACGTCGCCGTCGCCGTCGAAGTCGCCGGGGACGACGCACGCGCCGTTGGCGCGCAGGCCGGGCAGGGCGTCGTCGGCGCGGGTGAAGCCGCCGCGGCCGTCGCCGAGGTAGAGGCGGTCGGCGAGGGCGTCGGCGTTGCCCCAGAACTCGTTGCCGCCGCTGACGACGTAGAGGTCGAGGTCGCCGTCGGCGTCGGCGTCGAAGAAGGCGGCGTCGACGTCCTCGTAGAGGCTGTCGGCCCGCCAGAGGGCCTCGCCGACGGGCCGGAAACGCCCGTTGGGCTGCTGGAGCAGCAGGCGGGCCGCCTGCCACTTGGCGCCGCCGGCGAACAGGTCGTCGAGGCCGTCGCCGTCGACGTCGCCGACGGCCAGGGCCGGGCCTTCGGTCGAGAGCTTGTGGGGCATCAGCCGCTCCCGGTTGAAGTCGATGAACGTGTTCTCGCGGTGCCGGTAGCCGAGCGCCAGCGCGTCGGTGGCGTCCTCGAAAAGCGGGTCGGAGGGGACGAGCGGCGGGTAGCGGTAGACGCCCCCGGCGTCGTCCTGGCGCAGCGTCACGACCCGGTCGGCGGCCACGTCGGTGAGCGTCTGAAAACGCCCGTCGGGCCAGACCACCACGAGGGTGTCCACCGCTTCGAGGTCGCCCAGGCCGAAGTGCAACCGGGGATCGACCGACGACTGCCAGCCCCGCGTGGGGGCCTGCTCCTGCACCTGTAGGCCGCCCCGGTGCCGCAGCATCACCCTGGCCCCGAGGCCGGCGGTGTTGGCGCCGCCGCCCCGGAGCGCGACCGTCAGGAAGTGACGGCCCGTCAGGCGGTCGGCGCGGTTTTCGTAGATCGACGCCACGGCGTTGACGTTGTTGACGACGAGGTCGAGGTCGCCGTCGTTGTCGAGGTCGGCGTAGGCGGCGCCGTTGGAGAAGCCGGGCTGGTCGAGGCCCCAGGCGGCGGCTTCGTTCGAGAAAGTCAGGTCGCCGAGGTTGCGGAAGGCGTAGTTGGGCAGGGGCACCTGCGGCATGCGCGCGAGCGCGGCGGACAGTTCGTCCTGCGAAAGCCCGCGCGCGAGGGCGGCCTGCATGGCGGGCGTGGAGACGTAGGCGATGAAGTCGAGGTCGTTGGGCCGGTGGTAGATGCCGGTGGTGACGAAGAGGTCCTTGAGGCCGTCGTTGTCGAGGTCGGCCAGCAGGGCGGCCCAACTCCAGTCGGTGGCGTAGACGCCGGCCAGGAAGCCGACGTCGCTGAAGCGGCGGAGGCCCCGGTTGAGGTGCAACGTGTTGCGCGCCACCTGGTGGTGGTAGCCGAAGCGTCGCTTGAGCTGGTAGATCTCGTAGGTCTCGGCGCCGGCGGAAGTCCGCAGGATGTCCTCGCGTTCGGGCATCATGTCGAGCACGACCACGTCCGTCCGCCCGTCGTTGTTGAAGTCGGCGGCGTCGTTGCCCATCGAGGCGCGGCTGGTGTGGGGCATCGCCTGCCGGATGGCCTCTCGAAAGGTGCCGTCGCAGTGGTTGAAGTAGAGGTAGTCGTGCTCGTGAAAATCGTTCGAGACGAAGAGGTCGGGGCAGCCGTCGCCGTCGAGGTCGCTGGCGACCACGCCCAGGCCGTAGCCGATGCGCCCGCCGTAGATGCCCGCCTCGGCGCTGACGTCGGTGAAGCGCAACGTGCCGGTTTCGACGAGGTCGTTGCGGTAGAGCTTGTCGCCGGCGGCCGCGTGGCGTTCGTAGCGGAGGGTGTCGGGGCCGTAGGTGTCTTCGGTGTGGACGGAGTGGTTGAGCAGGTACGCGTCGAGGTCGCCGTCGCGGTCGTAGTCGAAGAAGGCGGCCTGCGTCGAGAAGCCCTGGTGGTCGAGGCCGACGTCGGCGGCGCGCTCGGTGAAGGTGGGCGCCTGTCCCGGACTTGATCCGGCGTCGCCGTTGTTGAGGTAGAGCGCGTTGCGGCCTGCTTTGCCGAGGTAGGTGACCGTCGAGACGTAGAGGTCGAGCCACCCGTCGCCGTTGACGTCGGCCATCGTGACGCCCTTCGTCCAGCCGGCCGCGCCCGCCACGCCGGCGCGGTCGGTCACGTCTTCGAACCGCATATTCCCCCGGTTGAGGTAGAGCCGGTTGGGCAGCAGGTTGGCCGTAAAGTAGAGATCCACCAGCCCGTCGTTGTTGACGTCGCCCGCCGCCACGCCGCCGCCGTCGTAGAAGTAAAGGTAGTTGAGGATGTTGAAGGCGGGATCCTCGGCCAGGTCGTTCCGAAAAGTGACGCCGCTGGTGGTTTCAGGCACCTGCTCGAAGAGCGTCGGCCCCGCCGCCTGGCCGCCCCCGCAGCCGGCAACAAGCGGCAGCGCCGCCAGCAGCAACCCGAGGCGCCATCCCGGCGCGCTCCACCCGGCACGCTCCACCCTCCGAAAACCCCGAGGTCTGGAAGCATCCATGCGTGTCATACCCAATCCGGTAGCCCGGCTATAGTAGGGAGGGATGAGAAGACGAATCGACGAGGCGCCTCCCTCAACCCGTCCATACGTCCACCCGTCCAT
>JBFGTT010000479.1:0-3541 GCA_041565995.1 Rhodothermales bacterium | reverse complement strand
GGCCCGAGGCCACCTGCTTGATGCGGCTGCGACGCGGGTTGCCGCGCCCGTAGCGTTCGGGGTCCTCGCCGCCCTCGCCCGTGTTGCTCTTGCCGCCGAGGCGGTTCATCGCCACGGCCAGCGTCTCGTGTGTCTCCTGGCTGATCGACCCGTAGGACATCGCGCCGGTCTTGAAGCGCTTGACGATCTCCGTCCACGGCTCGACGTCTTCGAGGGGGATGGCGGCCTCGTCGTCGATCTCGAAATCCAACAGCCCCCGGAGCGTGCCGAGGCGGCGGGCCTGGTCGTTGACGCGTTGGGCGTACTCGGCGTAGGTCTGCGGATCGCGCCGCCGCACCGCGTCCTGCAAGGCGGCGATGCTCAGCGGGTTGAACAGGTGACGTTCGCCGCCGCGCCGCCACTGGTAGCGCCCGCCCACGTCCAGGTCGAGGGTGGTCTCGACGGCGACGGGCGGGTAGGCGCGCTCGTGCCGCAGGCGCGCCTCTTCGGCGATCACGTCGAGGCCGATGCCCTCCAGGCGCGAGGCGGTGCCGGTAAAGTAGGGATCGATGACGGCGCGGCTGAGGCCGACGGCCTCGAAGATCTGCGCGCCCCGGTAGCTCTCCAGCGTCGAGATGCCCATCTTTGACATCACCTTGAGCACGCCCTTGCCGACGGCCTTGACGTAGCGACGCGTGGCCTCGTCAGCGTCCAACCCCTCGATCTCGCCCGTCTCGACGAGCTGGCGGATCGTCGCCAGGGCCAGGTACGGGTTGACGGCCCCGGCGCCGTAGCCGATGAGCAGGCAGAAATGATGCACCTCGCGCGGCTCGCCGCTCTCGACGACCAGCCCGCAGCGCGTGCGCTTGCCCTGGCGGATCAGGTGATGATGCACCGCCGCCGTCGCCAGCAGCGCCGGGATCGGCACCCGTTCGGCGTCGGCGTCGCGGTCGGAGAGCAGCAGGATGGTGTGGCCGGCGTCTACGGCCCCGGCGGCCGCTGCGCAGAGGGCGTCCAGGGCCTCACGCAGCCCCTCGCCGCCGCGCGCGCCTTCGTAGAGCGTCGGCAGCGTGGCGGCGCGGAGGGCGCGGTCGTCCAACGCCCGGACCTTCGCCAACTCGTCGTCGGTCAGGACGGGCTGGTCGAGGTAGAGCTGGCGGCAGTGCGCGGGCGTCTCCTGGAACAGGTCCTGCTCGCCGCCGAGCGTGGTGAAAATCGACGTGACGAGTTCTTCGCGGATGGCGTCGAGCGGCGGGTTGGTGACCTGCGCGAAGAGCTGCTTGAAATAGTCGTAGAGCAGGCGGGGCCGGTCGGAGAGGACGGCCAGGGGCGTGTCGTCGCCCATCGAGCCGAGGGCTTCCTTTCCGTGCTCGCCCATCGGGGCCATCAGCAGGCGGAGGTCTTCGAGCGTGTAGCCGAACACCTGCTGCCGCTTCAGGCGCGCTTCGGCGTCGAGACGCGGCGCAGGGTCGGGCGCGGGCAGATCGGCCAGCAGCACGCGGCTCTCGGTGAGCCACTGCCGGTACGGGCGGCGGCGGCTGATCCGGCTCTTGACCTCCTCGTCGCTGATGAGTCGCTTTTCTTCGAGATCGACCAGGAACATGCGGCCGGGCTGCAAGCGGCCCTTTTCGAGCACGTTGGCCGGGTCCACGTCCAGCACGCCGGTCTCGGAGCCGAGGACGACGTAGCCGTCGCGGGTGACGGTGAAGCGCGAAGGGCGCAGGCCGTTGCGGTCGAGCACGGCGCCGAGGTAGCGTCCGTCGGTGAAAGGCAGCGTCGCCGGGCCGTCCCAGGGCTCCATCAGGCAGGCGTGGTAGGCGTAGAAGGCCCGCTTGTCGTCGTCCATGTCCGGGTTGTGCTCCCACGCCTCGGGCACGAGCATCATCATCGCGTGCGGCAGCGAACGGCCCGTGAAGTAGAGCAGTTCGAGGGCGTTGTCGAGGATGGCCGAGTCGCTGAAGCCCTCGCTCAGGATGGGCCGCAGCTTGGCCATGTCGTCGCCGAAGAGCGGCGACTCGAAGAGCGCCTCGCGCGCCCGCATCCAGTTGACGTTGCCCCGCAGCGTGTTGATCTCGCCGTTGTGGCAGAGGAAGCGGAAGGGCTGCGCCAGCGGCCAGCGCGGGAACGTGTTGGTGCTGAAGCGCGAGTGGACCATCGCCAGGGCGCTCTCCATCGACGGATCCAGCAGGTCCGGGAAGTAGGCCGGCACCTGCTCCACCGTCAGCATCCCCTTGTAAACCAGCGTCCGAGACGAAAGGCTGGGGAGGTAGAAGTCTTCTTTGTCCGGCAACGCCGACGCGGCCACGGCGCGCTCGACGACCTTGCGGATCACGTAGAGCTTGCGCTCGAAGGCGTCCTGGTCCGCCAGCCCGGCCCCGCGCCCGACGAAGACCTGCCAGACGGCGGGCTCGACCATGCGCGCGCCCGCTCCTATGCGCGCGCCGTCGGTGGGCACCTCGCGCCAGCCGAGCAACTGCTGCCCTTCGGCGCGCACTACGTCTTCGAGGCGCGTCTTGCAGAAGCGCTGCTGCGCGGGGTCGCGGGGAAGGAATACCAGCCCGCAGCCGTAGGCGCCCGGTTCGGGCAGGCGGAAGCCGCCCTCCACGGCCCGGTCGGCCAGGAACCGGTGCGGGAGCTGGATCAGGATGCCCGCGCCGTCGCCCGTTTGCTCGTCGCAGCCGCAGGCGCCCCGGTGTTCGAGGTTCACCAGCAACTCCAGCCCGCGCCGGACGATGTCGTGCGAGGGCGTGTTGTCGATCCGGCAGAGGAAGCCCACCCCGCAGGCGTCGTGCTCGTAGGCGGGGTCGTAGAGGCCGTCGGGTGATGGGGTGGAGGGCATAAGCCGGCAATACGTGGGGGTGAGGAGGAGATCCAGCCAGGCCGGATGGGTCGGCCCCGGCGCGCGGATGCTACCGTTGCGGCTCGACGTTCGGCGCGGCTTCCGTCCGGTTGAGGTCGATGGCCTGGTGCGGGGCGCCGCCGCGTTGGAAGCTCGCTGGAAGGGGGAGGGCGGTGGGGTCAGCGTCTGAGCGGCCCCGGCAGCCGCGTCTCGTCGGGAGGCTTGTCCGGCGCGCTGCCGGGGCCCGACGTTCGCGGCCTTCGCAACAGCCGAACCCACGCCGAAGCGCGCCCCGACCCTGCGGCGGAGCCGGGGAGCAAGAAAAGCGAGTCGTATGCCATCGCGGTCGGCATGGGCGAGGAGGGTGCTAGATCCCCATACATAACCGAGAAACGTAGGATTACATCAAATCGCCCCCCGGCCCTGAAAGGGCCGATATTGGCAGCGCTTCCAGTTTATTTTTTTAGACAAAAACCGCCAATATGCTTTAATTAAAACGATTCTAATCGAGATAGTACATAATCTTTCAAGGCAAAGAGGGGCCTTTCACCTAAAAACGGATCACAATCTTCACATTTTCGTAACAACTGGAACCGCTTCCAGCCTCGCACCCCGCTCCCACGCCGCCTCCCCGGCCCGCCGAACACCCCCGGACGCCCCCCTGACGGTATCCCGCCTCCTCCCGGTCCCCCGTCTTCACCCCGATTCCGCATCACTCGTCAT
>JBFGTT010000478.1:0-3543 GCA_041565995.1 Rhodothermales bacterium | reverse complement strand
GCCTCCATCACGCGGAAAAACAACTCCAGGTCGCCGAGCTGCGGATTCTTGAAATCGACGGGGATCTGCAGGTAGCTCATGCCGGTGGAGGTGACCAGGAACCCCTCGTTTTCGTGCATCGGGTGCGCCGGGGCCAGGTTGATCATCAGGTCGAAGCCGGCCTGACGGATGGCCGCGAACTGCTCGTCGGTCGGCTGCGCCGAAGTGGCCAGGCGGTCCGTAATAGGGACGTAGGTCTTGATGTCCTCCAGGTTCGTCGAGGCGGTCTGCTGGGCGCGCGCGGCGGGCGCGGCGAGAACCGGCAGGAGCAAGAGGGTGAGGAACGCGCTGGTCTTCATAGTTGGATCCTCTGCGAGGTAACAAGGCGGTGCGCCGGGGCGATGCGCGGGCTGCTGCACCGGTCCCTACGGCGCAGGCCGCTTTTTTGTTTGGCACACGTTGCCGACTTCGCGATTATTGGCCGTGTTGTCAAGTGTTGATGGCTTTCCCAACGTCTTCGCTGATGCGCCTCGGTCCTCGCCTCAGCGTCATCGCGCGTGCAGCGCCGCTTCAGCACAGGCACGCCGCTGAAGCGGCGACTACAAGCCTGTCACGGTTTGTAGGGATCGCTTCAGCGACCTTGCACGGCCTCTTCGGAGCGACGCCGCAAGGACCATAGCGCTTCGATCATCAACACGTTGTTATCCCTACCCGATTTTCCAATCTGCAAAGTGCACTTGAAGCCTTGAAACGAACGGCGACGTTCCATTCGTCGCCCTTTTCCCTTCTTCCCCCTTCCCTCACTCGTACCGGAGGCTCTCCACCGGGTCGGCCAGCGCCGCCTTGACGGACTGGTAGCTCACCGTCAGCAGCGCCACCAGCAGCGCCAGCAGCCCCGCCAGTAAAAAGATCAGCCACGAGAGGTCAACGCGGTAGGCGAAGGCGTCGAGCCAGCGCCGCATGGCGAAATAGGCCGGCGGCGCCGCCAGCACGAACGCCGCCAGCACGAGCTTCGTGAAATCCTTCGAGAGCAAAAGGACGATCTGCGAGACCGTCGCGCCCATCACTTTGCGCACGCCGATCTCCTTGCGCCGTTGCGCGGCGGTAAACGAGGCCAGCCCGAAGAGGCCCAGGCAGGCGATCAGCACGGCGAAGAGGGCGAAGGCCGTGAAGATCTGCGCCAGGCGCTCGTCGGCCCGGTAGAGCGCGTCGAAGTCGTCGTCGAGGAAGGTGTATTGGAAGGGCTTGCCCGGCTGGAACCGGCGCCAGGTGGCTTCCAGGAAAGCGAGCGTGCGCGGCAGGTCGTCGGGCTGAAGGCGCACGGCCAGGGCCGGCAGCGGGCGCGGGTAGATCAGCAGCGCCATCGGCGCGATCTCGTCGTGCAGCGAGGCGTAGTGGAAATCCGCCACCACGCCGATCACCTCGCCCGTGCGCGTGTCCTCCTGCCCGGTGGCGCCCGGCATGGTGAGCCGCTTGCCCACAGGGGTCTCCCAGCCCAGCATACGGACGGCCGCCTCGTTGATCAGAAAAGCCGACGAGTCGGTCGAGAGGCTGCGCGAGAAGTCGCGTCCGTCGACCACCTCCAGACGGAGCGTCTCGACCAGGTCGTGGTCGGTAAAGAGCGGCGTCATGTGGGCGGTCTTGTTGTCGTCCCAGCCTTCGGGAAGGAAAGACTGGTAGCCGAAGGTGCCGCCTGGCGTGGCGTGGGCACGGGCGGCACGGACCACGCGCGGATCGTCCAGCAGGGCCTGCTTGAAGGGTTCGACGGCAGCGCCGAGTTCGTGCACGCGCCGGATCACCACCACGTGCTCGCAGTCGAACCCCAGGTGCTTCGTGCGCGCGTAGTGGAGTTGGTTGAAGACCACCGCGGTGCCCACGATCAGGCCGATGGAGATGGCGAACTGGAAGATGACCAGCCCGTTGCGCAGCCAGGAGCGCTGCAGGCCCGTCTGCGCCGCTCCCTTCAGCGCCGTCACCGGCTGGAACCGGGAAAGGAAAAACGCCGGGTAGCCGCCCGCCAGCAGTCCCACGCCCAGCACCAGCCCCAGCATGGCCAGCAGCACGGACGGGCGGAAGAGCACGGCCACCGTCAGCGCCTTGTGCGCCAGCGCGTTGAAGACCGGCAGCAGCGCCGCCGCCAGCACCACCGCCAGCAGCATCGCCCCGAAGGCCAGCAGCATCGACTCGCTCAAGAACTGCCGGACGAGTTGCGCGCGCTGCGCCCCCAGCGCCTTGCGCACGCCCACCTCCAGCGCCCGCCCCGCCGAACGCGCCGTCGCCAGGTTCATGAAGTTGATACAGGCGATCAGCAGGATGAACACCGCGATGGCGGTGAAGAGATAGACGTAGGCGACGTCGCCGTTGGGCCAGAGTTCGTACTGCAGGTGCGAGCGCAGGTGGATGTCGAGGAGGGGCTGGAGGAAGTACGTCAGCCGGCTCTGCGCCAGGAAATCGTCGAAGGAGTAGCCCAGGAACTCCTGCATCTGCGCGCCGGCGCGGCGCGCCACCAGGTCGAGCAGCTTGGCTTCGAGCGCCGCCGGATCGGCGCCTTGCCGGAGCAGGAGGTAGGCGTAAAAGTTGTCGGAGATCCAGTCGTCGTCGCGGAAGGCCGGATGCGACCACAACGAGGGCATCGACACCAGAAAGTCGAACTGGAAGTGAGAGTTGGGCGGGGCGTCGGCCACGATGCCGACCACCTGGTAGAAGGCGGTGTCGCTGAAGACCAGCGTCTTGTTGATCGGATCCTCGTCGCCGAAGTACTTGCGGGCGGCCTGCTCGGTCAGCGCCACGCGGTTGGGCGCGGCGAAGGCAGCCTGCGGGCGACCCCGGCGCACCGGAAAGCTGAAAACGTCGAAGAACGTCGAATCGACGTAATAAATGCCTTCCTCGACGAAGCTGCGGTCCTCGTAGCGGACGGTCCGTTGCCCGCGAAAGCCGAGGATGCGCGTGGCGGCTTCGACCTCCGGAAACTCCTCCACGAGCGCCGCCGTCATCGCCGCCGGCGTCAGCGGGGCCTGCATCTCGGTGCCCGAGGCGCGGCTGGAGGAGAAGTAGATCCGGTAGATCCGGTCGGCCTGGTCGTGGAAGCGGTCGTAGCTCAGCTCGTCGAGCACGAAGAGCACGATCAGCAGGCAGCACGCCAGCCCGGCGGCCAGCCCCACCAGGTTGATGAGCGTATAGCCGGCGTGCTTGCGCAGATTCCGCAGGGCCGTCTTGAGATAGTTTCGGAGCACGCTCCCTCAGGTTGGACCTCGCTGGATGGCGCCTTCGGCCAAGATAGCAATAAACGACGCAAGTTGTGCCCTGTTGGGAGGGGGAGACGCGGGGACACGGAGATTGATCTTTTCGCCGCGTCGCCCCTTCCCCGCGCCCCCGCGTCGCATCGATCAACGTGCAAACGCCAAAGAGCACCACCTGGGGTAAATGGGGCGAGGGCGTGTCTGCAAAGTCCCGTAGGGACGATCTGTTTGTAGCATACGCCGGTTTTTTACATCTCAAGCCCCGTAGGGGCGACCTGTTTTTACAGGCCGCTCCTAACGGAGCTTGTTCTAAAGGAACCGGGGG
>JBFGTT010000477.1:0-3547 GCA_041565995.1 Rhodothermales bacterium | reverse complement strand
GGTGGTGCCGCCGGAGGCGCAGCGGCTCCCGGCGCCTTTCTATATACAGAATCGGCGCGTCTTCCACCACCTCAGGCGTCGCCGCGGCCGGAGAATTTCTGGGTACAGGCGTCGGGAGCACGGCCTCGAAACCGGCCTGCTGGCTGTCGGTATGAAAGCGGTCCGCCTCGCCGGAGGCGGTTTCGTTCGTTTTTTTGGAGACCAGCGCGTTTTTTGTATGGAGCGCACGGCACCCGCGCCGGCTGTGGCAGACGTCCACGCGGCATTCGACTTCGAAGAAGCGTCGGGCGGCATCGAGGCCTACCGGCTCCGCGACAACGGCCTGCGCGTGCTGCTGCTGCTCGAGGCGGCGGCGCCCGTAGTGGCCTGCATGGTGACCTACCACGTGGGCAGCCGCCACGAGACCACGGGCCTCACCGGCGCCACGCACTTCCTCGAACACCTCATGTTCAAGGGCACCGCGCGCTTCCACGAACGCCAGGGCACCTCCATCTTCAACCTGCTCCAGAACGTCGGCGCGCAGGTCAACGCCACCACCTGGGTCGACCGCACCAACTACTACGAACTGCTGCCGCGCGAACACCTGCCGCTGGCCCTCGAAATCGAAGCCGACCGCATGCGCGGCGCCCTCATCGACCCGGACGACCTCGAAGCCGAGCGCACCGTCATCCTGAACGAGTACGACCGGGGCCGCAACGAACCGCTGCGCAACCTCTTCCACGCCGTCTGGAGCGCCGCCTTCATCGCCCATCCCTACCACCACCCCACCATCGGCTGGCGCAGCGACATCGAAACCGTGACGGTCGAAGGCCTGCGGCACTTCTACGACACCTACTACTGGCCCGACAACGCCACCGTCTCGGTCATCGGCGACGTGGCGCGGGCCGAGGCGCTGGCCCTGGTGGCCCGGCACTTCGGCCGGGTGCCCCGCGCGCCGCATCCCATCCCGCGCGTGCTGACGCAGGAGCCGCAGCAGCACGGCGAACGCCGCGTGACCGTGCGCGAGGCCGGCCAGCTCGGCGCGCTCATGCTGGCCTACAAAGCCCCGCGCGGCCTCGACACCGACGCCGACGCGCTCGACCTGCTGGCCATGGTGCTGGCCTCGGGCAAGAACAGCCGCCTCTTCCGCCGCCTGACCGACCGGGGCCTGACGGCCCACGCCGCCGCCTCGACCTCGCGCCTGCGCGACCCCGGCCTCTTCTACCTCTTCGCCCTGCTGGCGCCAGGCCGCACTCACGCCGAGGTCGAAGCCGCCTTCGAAGAGATCCTGGACGAGATCCGCCGGGACGGCATCACGCCGGAAGAGTTGCAGCGGGCCGTCAACCAGCTCGAAGCCGAGGAAGCCTTTGGCCGCGACGGTCCGATGGCTATCGCCGCGCAACTCAACGAAGCCATCGCCGCCGGCGACTGGAAGCTCTACACCACCTTCCGCGAACGCATCGAAGCCGTCACCGCCGCCGACGTGCAGCGCGTGGCGCAGGCCTACCTGCTCGAAGACCGCCGCACCGTGGGCTGGTACGTGCCCGCCTGAAGCCGCCCCCGCCGCCTCCCGACCTCGCTCAACCCGTCCCGATGAACCCTGCCTCGACCCTGCACGACGCGCACCTGGAAACGCTGGCGGCCCGCGTGGAGGAACGTGCCGTCGGGCCGTGCCGCCTGCTGACGCTCCACACCCCCGTGCGCGACGTCGTCTCCTGGCGCGGCTGCTTCAAAGCCCACCCCGACTTTGCCGCCGGCGACGAACTCGTGCAGGTCCTCACCGTCTCCCTGCTCGACAAGGGCACCCGCCGGCGCGACCGCTTCGCCCTGGCCGACGTGCTCGAAAACCGGGGCGCACAGCTCCATTTTTCCACCGACGGGCTGCGCGTGGCCTGCCAGGGCCAGGCCCTCCGCAAGGACCTGCCGGAGGTGCTCGAAGTCATGGCCGAAGAACTGCGCCAGCCGCTCTTCGACGCCGCCGAGTTCGAGAAGGCGAAAGCCCAGTACCTGGCCGGCCTCCAGCGCTCGCTCGAAAACACCGCCGCGCAGGCCAACGGCGCCCTCTCGCGCCGCCTCTACAGCCGGGCGCATCCCAACTACACCGCGCCGACGCAGGAGGCCATGGAACGCCTCGACGGTCTGGCGCCGGAACAGGTGCGCGCCTACCACACCCGCCACTTCGGCGCCAACGACCTGATCCTCGTCTTCGTCGGCGACGTGGACTCCGAGGCCGTCGCAGCGACCCTGGGCGCGGCGTTGGGCGACTGGCCGACGCACCAGGCCCCGCCCGCCTTCTCCGCAAGCGCGGCCCCGCAGCCGCCGGGCCGCACCGTCGTCTCCATACCCGGCAAACACAACGTGGACGTGCGCATGGGCCACCCGCTGCGCGCGCTGCGCCAGGACGCCGACTACCTCCCGCTCCACGTCGCCAACTACATCCTGGGCGGCAACTTCTCGGCCCGGCTGATGACCAGGGTGCGTAACGAGATGGGGCTTACCTACGGCATCAACGCCGCCCTCGACGGCATTACGACCGAGTACGAAGGCCACTGGCAGGTAGGCGTGACGCTCAGCCTCGAAAACGTGGAGAAGGGCATCGAGGCTACGCTGACCGAAGTGCGGCGCTTCGTGGAGGAGGGCGTCACCGACGACGAAGTGCACGCCAAAAAGACTACCATCACCGGGGCCTTCAAGGTGGGGCTGGCCACCACCGGCGGGCTGGCCGCCACGCTGCTGCTCAACGCCACGCGCGGCTTCGACGTGGGCTACCTCGACCGCTTTCCGGCCGAGGTGGAGGCGCTCACCCGCCCGGCCCTCAACGACGCCATCAGCCGGCACTTCCACCCCGACGCCTTCCAGGTTGTCCTCGCCGGCATGCAGCAGCCCTGATACCCAATCCGCTTGCGCGATTCGGGAGGATGGAAGATCGAGGATAGCTGGTGCTTCCGGGCGCCTGGCTATCCTGCATCCTCGATGCTCGAAACACGCTCCGATACGTCCTGGTACATCGTAAAACGTGAGGATGCCTCGCTGAGACGGTTCCACTGGCACCTTCACGTTTTACGCATCGTGCAACTTGGGCGAGACGTCCGCCGACGGGTACTAGCACGCGATGGCGTGAGGGTGCAGGGAGGCAGGCAGCCAGCGGTCGAGGATGTGCCGCATCTTCTGGCTGTTGAAGGGCTTTTCGTAGCAGGCGTCCATCCCCGCGCGGAGGCAGCGTTCGTGGAAGCCGGGCGGAGCAAACGCCGTCAGGCCGATGATCGGCACGCGCCCCCCGCGTCCCTGCTTGCCCTCCTGCAGCCGGATGATGCGCGCGGCCATGAACTGCGGAAAACCCGGCAGTCGGCAATCCATCAAGATCAGATCGTAGTGGCGCTCGAGGAAAGCTTTGACGGCGTCGTGGCCGTTGCTGACGGCGTCGGCGGCCAGGCCGACCTTGGCCAGCAGGTGCTGCGCCAGCCGGCGGTTGATGTCGCTTTCTTCGACGATCAGAATGCGGAGTCCGGTAGGCGGACGGCCCGGCAGGTGTGGCATCGTTCCGGTCGATAGGGGGCGAGAGAATCCG
>JBFGTT010000476.1:0-3553 GCA_041565995.1 Rhodothermales bacterium | reverse complement strand
GAAGCCGTGGTGCTGGCCCGTTCCTTGAGCGATCAACTCAGGATCCCCGCCACGTTCGTCTGCGCCGATCTCTACGACCTGCCCGGCGTGCTCGAAGCGCGCTTCGACGTGGTCTTCACCTCCTACGGCGTGCTCCCCTGGCTGCCGGACCTGGCGGCCTGGGCGCAGGTGGCGGCGCACTTCCTGAAGCCAGGCGGCACGTTCTACCTGGTCGAGTTTCACCCGTTCGTCGCCCTGCTCGACGAGGCGGGCGAGCGCATCGAGCACGCCTACTTCCATACGCCGGAGCCGGAGCGCTTCGAGGCCGCCGGCTCCTACGCCGCCCCGGAGGCCGACTTCGCGGGGGTCTCCTACGAGTGGGCGCACCCGCTCGGCGACGTGGTCACGGCGCTGCTGAAGGCCGGGCTGACGCTCGAATTCCTGCACGAATTCCCCTTCAGCACCCATCCCTACCCGCCGTATCTCGAAGCGGACGCGCCGGGCCGCTACGTCTGGAAGCGCCGTCCGAACGCGCTCCCGCTGCTGTTCTCGATCAAGGCCACGCGGTGAAGGTCCGGCGAAGGCCGGGGGCGGGGTGAAGGAGGGGTGTCAGCCCGGAGGCGTAGGATCTTGCGGCGAGGGTTGCTCCCGGCCACGCCATGCGCTATCCTTTACCATTCCTTACCAACGCTGGGGGGACGGATGCTGCTCGTCGCCCGGCCCGCCGGTACAGCCAGGGCACCTCATGCTCAAACTCCTCTCAAGCAAACGCGACGGCATGACCAAGTATCGATGGAAAACTCGTTCGGTGGATGACCCGGAAACCGTCGAGCGCATCAGGCAGCAACTCAACGATTTGCACGAGGCGCTCGCGCGTGTGCTGGTGCTGCGCGGAATCGACACGTTCGAGGCGGCCCGGCGCTACTTCCGGCCCTCGCTCGACGACCTGCACGACCCCTTCCTGATGCGCGACATGGACGCCGCCGCCGACCGCCTGGCCCGCGCCGTCGAACGCCGCGAGCGCGTCCTCGTCTACGGCGACTACGACGTCGACGGCACCACGGCCACGGCGCTCATGACCGGCCTGCTGCGCGAACTGGGCGTCGAGGCCGGCTTCTTCGTCCCCAACCGCTTCACGCACGGCTACGGCCTCAACGCCGCCGGCATCGACGCGGCCGCCGAGCAGGGCGCCGGCCTCGTCCTCGCGCTCGACTGCGGCATCACCGCCCTCGAAGAAGCCGCCTACGCCCGCCGAAAGGACATCGACCTGATCATCTGCGACCACCACACCGCCGGCGGCGAGGTCCCCGACGCCCTCGCCGTGCTCGACCCCAAGCGCCCCGGCTGCGCCTATCCCTTCAAAGAACTCTCGGGCTGCGGCGTGGCCTTCAAGCTGGCGCAGGCCCTCTTGCGCCGCCTCGGCGAACCAACCGAACGCGCCCTGCCCTACCTCGACCTCGTCGCCGTCTCGACGGCCAGCGACATCGTGCCGCTCTACGGCGAGAACCGCGTGCTGATGCGGGAGGGCTTCGAGCGCCTGCGCAAAGGCCCCCGCCTGGGCCTGCGCCGGCTGGCCGAACAGGCCCGCCTCGACCTCGACCACCCGACGGTCAACGCCATCGTCTTCGGCATCGGGCCACGCATCAACGCCGCCGGGCGACTCGACGACGCAGGGCGGGCCGTCGAACTGCTGCTCTGCCAGGACGAGGCCGAGGCCGCCGTGCTGGCCCGGCACCTCGAAGAAGCCAACCGGCAGCGCCGCGCCATCGATCAGGCCATCCAGGACGAAGCCCTGCGCAAGGCCGAGGTGCAACTGAGCGCCCGGATGCGCCACGCCCTCGTGCTCCACGAACCCGGCTGGCACCAAGGCGTCATCGGCATCGTCGCCAGCCGCGTCGTCGAGCGCTTCAACCGCCCCGCCGTGCTGCTCTGCACGGTCAACGGCGCGGCCAAAGGCTCGGCGCGCTCCGTCGCCGGCGTCAACATCTACGAGGCCCTCCAGGACTGCGCGGACCTGCTGACGCAGTTCGGCGGGCACGACTACGCCGCCGGGCTGACGCTGCCCGAAGCCAACGTGCCCGCCTTCCGAGACCGCCTCGACGAATTGGTGGCCGAGATCATGGACCACGAGGCGTTCATCCCCTCCATCGACGTGGACGCGCTGCTCGACCTACAAGACGTGGACGGCCGCTTCTGGAACGTCCTGCGCCAGTTCGCCCCGTTCGGGCCGGCCAACATGCAGCCCCTCTTCCACGCCCGCGACTTGCAGGTGGTGGGGCGGCCCCGCACCGTCGGCAACGGCGACGCGCACCTCAAGCTGGCCGTGCGGCAGCGCCACGGCGAGGGCGGGCGGTCCTTCCCCGTCATCGCCTTTGGCCGGGGCGGCTTCCTCAACGCGCTGCTCGAGAGCCAGCGCCTGGGGCAGCCGCTCGAAATGGTCTTCTCCGTCGAAGAAAATCGGTGGCAGGGCCGGACGACGCTCCAGCTTCGCGCCAGGGATCTGCGCCTGGAAGAGACGCCGGCGGCGGTCACCCGGAACGGGCCTTCGCCCTGAAGAAAGGCTGCACCGCCAGCCACAGCACCGGCGGCAAGAGGGCGCTCAGCGCTACGGCCAGCACCGGATGTGCCACCCCGGCGTGCCCCACGGCGGCGAAGACGAACCCCAGCGGCAACGACCCGCAAGCCAGCGCCGCGAAGAACCGCTGTGCCGGCATCCGCGCCAGCCCGGCCATGCACGCGACGACTTCGGGGAAGACGGGCAGCCAGCGCGAGAGGACCACCAGCCAGCCGCCCGCGCCGGCAAACAAACGCTCGCCTTTTTCGAGATCCTTGCGCCCCAGCAGCCGCAGGGCCGCGCCCCGCCCGAAGGCCCGGCACAGCCCGTAGCCGGCGGCCCCAGGGAGGAAGGAGCCTGCCGCCGCCAGCACACCGCCCGTCACCGGCCCGTACAAAAAGCCCAGCGCCGCCATGACGACGGTGCCGGGGACGGGCAGCGCCAGGTCCGCCAGCAGCAGCGCCATCCCCGCCGCCCACGCCCAGCGCCCGTAGTCGCGCAGCCACGCCACCGCCCCGGCCTGCGTGAAGGTCGCCGCCAGCGCCTCGCCCCAGAGCAAGAACGGGATGAGGACCAGGGCCACCAGCATCAGAGAAATCCACAGAAGGCGCATGCGGAGCGGCTCGGTATCTTGCGGAGGCGTGTTTTGTCTGATCCGGGCAGCCGTTGCTCAACCTGTCCCTGGTAGGGGATGTGGGAGGCCGGCATCCGGGAGAAATAAACCTCCCACACGCCCATCCTCTCACCCTGCACGAAAACCCGAAGGCACGCCGAACGTTACGGCCTGCTACACGCCCGGTAAGCTACGACAGGCTCCCCTTCAGCGGCAACGCGCGCCATGGCCAAACGACCGACTCCCGAAGCCATCCACCCGGACGAACTGCCGCAGCGGGCGGCGGCGGTCCTCAAGGCGGATCGGTTTCCCTACCTGGCAACCCTCGAGGGCGACCAGCCGCGGGTTCGCCCCGTCTCGCCGGTGCGCACCGAGGGCTTCACCGTCTACGTCGCCAACCTGCGCAG
>JBFGTT010000475.1:0-3557 GCA_041565995.1 Rhodothermales bacterium | reverse complement strand
TCTGGGAAATGCTTGTGCAAAAGCCGTGTCATCCCGACGACTGCAGGGAGGAGGGATCCCCAGCGATTCCATGGATGCCTGGTTTTACCGACGGGGATCCCTCACGTTCGTTCGGGATGACACGCGGGCAAGCTTGCACATCTTTTTCAGAGAGTTGATATCAAAGATCGAGACGTTGAAAGCCGTCCTCCTGCTCGTTACCTTCGAGTATGAAGCCGAAAGTGTATCTCGAAACAACCATTCCAAGCTACCTCACGGCTTGGCCGAGCCGCGATCTCATTCGAACTGCTCACCAGCAGATCACACGAGAGTGGTGGCAGCACCGCCACCAGTTCGACCTTTACGTCTCGCAAGTCGTCTTGCGCGAAGCTCGCGGCGGCGATGAAGCGGCAGCCGCACAACGCCTGGAAGCCCTCGAAGGCGTAGCAGTCTTGCAACTCAATGACGCGGCTCGCTCGCTGGCCCGTGACCTCGTTGAACAAGGTCCTTTGCCTGAGAAAGCGGCTGTGGATGCGCTGCACATTGCCGTGGCTGTCGTAAGTGGGATGGATTACTTGATGACCTGGAACTGCACGCACATCGCCAATGCTAAAATGCGAAACAAGATTGAGGCCCTGTGTCGTTCTAGCGGATACGAGCCGCCCGTGATTTGTACCCCCGAAGAACTTATGGAGGCGTGAGGCCATGAAAGACCCCATCGTTGACGAGGTACGCCAGATCCGCGATGCCTACGCGAAACAGTTCAACTACGACCTCGACGCCATCTACGAGGATCTGAAAGAGCAAGAGAAGCAGAGCGATCTGACCTACGTATCGCTGCCGCCAAAGCGGATAAAGGTAAAAGATAAGGCAGGGTCCACCCAGGCGGCGTAGGGAGCGTGTTATACGGAATCTGGATGATTCGTTGTACATCGTAAAAAGGATGGGGGGGGAGGATAGGCGTGTGGGGGCTTTTTTCTCCCATACTCCCAACCCCCCATCCTCCCACACGCTGCATGATGCACAACTGATTTACCTGACTCCGTATTAGTACCTTTCAGCACATGCGGACTATTCCGTGTAGAAAAGGGTTATATTATGCGGCATTGGACCCCATTCTCTCATGGAAGCCGAGGTTCGAGCATTGCTAAGCCGCGTCGAAGACGCCTACCGGCGCCGCGACGCGGAGGCCCTGGCTGAACTCTACCACCCCAATGCTAGACATCCGCTACCGACCGGCGAGGTGGCCGTGGGCCGGGCCGCCATTCGAGCGCACCTCCCCCTGATCTTCGCGATGACCCCGGAGGACATCGAGTCCGAAACCATCGCCCAGGAGATCGACGTGGTCACGCCGGACGTAGCCGTCATCGATAGCCGGGTGCAGCACTATCGCCGTACGAGCGAGGGCCGTGAGCCGGTCTCCGTCGAAGGCTTCACGGTGGTGGCGATTCGCGAGGAAGGCCGGTGGCTTATCGCGGCAGTACGCGGAGCGCTGGTCCCCAAAGCGTAGGCGGAGAGGCCGCCTGCCACGCAAAAACGCTTCGGGATGCAACGCTCCGTCCCGATCCGCGTGCTTTTATCGCCCGGCGTCGTCGTCAGGGTTGTGATTGGTCGAACCAGACCGGAAATTCTACGTCAAACACGCCCTACCCCGCAACCCGACCCCCTTTTCGCCGTGGCGCAGGTCTTGCAGCAGGAGGACGCATCGGACGGGCCGGCGCAGCGACGCCGGACGGTGGCCTTCGTCATCCCCCTCTTCAACGAAGAGGAGGTGCTGCCGCTGCTGTTCGAGGAACTCGAAGCCTTCCGCGCGGCGCACCCGGAAGTCGAGCAGGTCGTCTTCATCGACGACGGCAGCCGCGACGCCACGGCGGCCCTCGTGCGCGCGCTGACGGCGGAACGCCCCGGCTACGTGCTGCTGCAATTCTCCCGCAACTTCGGCCATCAACTGGCCGTGACAGCGGGCCTGGAGTTCGTCGAGGCCGACGCCGCCGTCATCCTCGATGCCGACTTGCAGGACCCGCTGTGGGTGGTCACGGAAATGATCGAGCGCTGGCGCGCGGGCTACGACGTGGTCTACGGCGTGCGCAAAAGGCGGCAGGGCGAGCCGCTCTTCAAACGAGTCGCCACACGCCTCTTCTACCGCCTCTTCCGCCGCATCGCCGACCTCGACGCCCCGCTCGACGCCGGCGACTTCCGCCTGGTGGCCCGCCCCGTGCTCGAGGCCTACCGGCGCTTGCAAGAGCAGCAACCCTACGTGCGCGGCCTCATCTCGTGGCTCGGCTTCAACCAGACCGGCGTCGAATACGTGCGCCCGCCGCGCGCCGCCGGGCAGACCAAGTACCCCTTCCGCAAGCTGTTGCGCCTGGCCACCGACGGCATCTTTTCCTTCTCCGACAGGCCGCTGCGCTACGCGGTGCGCCTGGGCCTGCTGGTAGCCGCCCTGGCGATGCTCGGCCTCGTCTGGGTCGTCGTCCAGAAATACGTCGTCGGCGTCTCGGTGACGGGCTGGGCCTCGGTCATCTTCGCGCTGTTCTTCTTCGGCGGCGTGCAACTGTTTTTTCTGGGGATCCTGGGGGCCTACCTGAACCGGGTCTACGAGGAAGTCAAGGCCCGCCCGCGCTACGTCGTCCGCGACCGATGGGCCTCCGGCAAGCCGGCCGCCCCCCCGATGGCGGTGCAGCAGGAGAACGACGCGTCGAGCACGTGACGCCCGGCGCGTTGCCTGCCTGACCGTGCGTGCCTCGCGAGGATGATCCGGCTCTCTGCGAAGCGCCCTCACCTTTCACGTTTTGCGCCCCGCTACCATGACATTACTTCCTCGATTCGGTATACTTCGTCTACACGTCCAACCCTCCATCCCTCCACACGCCCCATGATTCCACCGCTGCACTGGAACGAAAGCGAGCGACGCGTAGACCTGCTCGACCAGACCCGCCTGCCCGTCGAGGAGGTATGGCTGGAGATCGAGACGCCGGAGCAGATGGCCGAGGCCATCCGGCTGCTGCGGGTGCGCGGAGCGCCGGCCATCGGCATTGCGGCGGCCTACGGCGTGGTGCTGGCCCTGCGTGGCGACGCCGGCGAGGCGCACCGGCAGGCGCTCGACGCCGCCGCCCTGCTGGCGCAGACGCGGCCCACGGCGGTCAATCTTTTCTACGCGCTCGACCGGATGCGGCGGGTCGTCGATGGGAGCCGGGACGCCAGGCGGGAGGTGTTACGCGCGCGCCTGCTCGAAGAAGCCCACGCCATCGACCGGGAGGACCGGCAGGCCGGCCTGCGCCTCGGCGAGCACGGCCTCTCGCTGCTCGAAGACGGCATGACGGTGCTGACGCACTGCCACGCCGGCGGGGTGGCCACCTCCGGCTACGGCACGGCGCTGGCTCCGCTGCTGCTCTCGAAAGAGCGGGGGCGGAGGCTCCGCGCCTTCGTCGACGAGACGCGTCCGTTATTGCAAGGCAGCCGCATCACCGCCTGGGAACTGGCGCGCGCCGGCGTGCCCGCCACGCTCATCACCGACTCGATGGCCGGCCACGTCATGCAGCAGGGCCGCATCGACGCCGTCCTCGTCGGCGCCGACC
>JBFGTT010000474.1:0-3559 GCA_041565995.1 Rhodothermales bacterium | reverse complement strand
TCGCCGATGAGGTGCGCCAACGCCGCGTCCCAGGCTGCCTCGTTGACCTCGGTGGCGGCGTAGAGCGCATCGAGCGGCGCGGTCAAGGCCAGGCTGGCCCCGCCCTCGAAGGCGCGCGCGGCCGTCTCTTCGCCGCTCCAGCCGACGGCCTTCAGTAGCCGCCGTGCGTGCTCCTGCCAGGCCGCCGTCACGTCCCCGGCAGCATACCCGTCGATCCGCACGTCGAGGAGGGCGCCGGCGCGGTTGAGCAGCAGGTTGGGCCCCGACAGGCGGCGGCTGTCGGCTATCTCCAGATGCTTGATCATCAATCCATCCGAAATCCGCACGCGACTCAGTCTTCGGCTTCGCGGGCCAGGCGTACGCCGCGTTCGTCGCGGATGAGTTGCTGGCCCTCGCCGAGCACGAACGCCTCGGCGTCGTGGCCGTCTTCGTCCACCGGTTGCGGCCTGGCGACGGCGCGCGTGGTCGGCTTTTTGACGTCCGGGCTGAAGTGGATGATCTGCTTCCAGCAGCGCGTGATGTCGTCGCCGAAGACGACGAGCAGGTCGCCTGCGCGCGCGGTGCGCAGGGCTTTGTCGACGGCCTCCATCTCGTCGGGGACGACCTCGATGCGTTCGTCCGGGATGCCGTTTTCGAGGAGCGTCTTGCGGAGCATCTGCGGGACTTCGTCGTAGCCGCGTCCCCGGCGTCGGTCGTCGGCTTTGCAGACGTAGTGGTCGAAGTGGCCGGCGGCCAGGCGGGCGATCTCGCGGATGTCTTCGTCGCGGCGGTCGCCGGGGGCGGCCAGCACGGCCAGGCGCCGCCCGTCGACGTCCAGCCGGTCGACGACCTTGACGATGGTGGCGACGGCGGCGGGGTTGTGCGCGTAGTCGAGCAGGACCTTGAAGGGGTGTTCGTCGAAGATGTTCATGCGGCCCGGCGCCTGGAAGAACGTCGTGTCGAAGGTGCGCAGGCCGTGGCGGATGTCTTCGAGCGTTTTGCCCAGGCTGTAGGCCGCGGCGGCGGCGAACATGGCGTTCTGGACGTTGTGCATGGCCTTGCCTTCGAGCGTGGCCGGGATCAGGTGCGTCCACAGGAGCGGGATGTGGGCGCCGTTGTCGAAGAGCGTGATCATGTCGCCGTTGATGCCTTTTTCGAGCACCACGGCGCGTCCGCCCGAACGGATGTGCTCGCGCACGAGGTCGTGGCCGGGGTTCAAGGTGACGTAGCACAGGTGCTCGGCCTCGGTGTAGTCGGCCATCTGCAGGCAGAGCGTGTCGTCGGCGTTGAGGATGGCGGTGCCGGTGGCCACTTCGACGACGATGCGCTTGATCTCGGCCAGTTCTTCGAGCGTGTTGATGCCCTTGAGGCCCAGGTGGTCGGCGGCGACGTTGAGGCAGACGCCTACGTCGCACCGGCTGTAGCCCATGCCCGCGCGCAGCAGCCCGCCGCGCGCCGTCTCCATCACGGCGACGTCCACCGAGGGATCGCGCAGGACCATCTGCGCTGCCGTCGGGCCGGTCATGTCGCCCTTGACGGTGAGTTGCCCGTCGATGTAGACGCCGTCGGTGCTCGTCATGCCGACGGTGTGGCCGGCGCCCTTGAGGATGTGGGCCACCATGCGCGCCGTGGTGGTCTTGCCGTTGGTGCCGGTGATGGCGGCAATGGGGATGCGCCGGGGCGTGCCGGGCGGGAAGAGCATGTCCATCACCGGCCCGGCCACGTCGCGCGGGCGGCCCTCGCTGGGGGCCACGTGCATGCGGAAGCCCGGCGCGGCGTTGACCTCCACGATGGCGCCGCCGACGTCCTTGTAGGACTGCGTGATGTCGTCTGTCAAAAAGTCCACGCCGCCCACGTCGAGGCCGACGGCCCGGATGGCGCGCTCGGCCATCTGGCGGTTGTCCGGGTGGACCACGTCGGTCAGGTCGATGGCGGTGCCGCCGGTCGAGAGGTTAGCCGTCGAGCGCAGGTAGAGGATCTCGCCCTCGGGCAGGACGCTCTGGCGCGTGTAGCCCTTGTGCTCCATCAGCCGCTCGGCCTGGAGGTCGAACTGGATGCGGGTGAGCACCTTCTCGTGCCCGATGCCGCGCCGGGGGTCGCTGTTGACGATCTCGACGAGTTCTTCGATGGTGTGCCGCCCGTCGCCGACGACGTGGCCCGGCACGCGCTTGGCCACGGCCACGAGCTTGCCGCCGATGACCAGCATCCGGTGGTCGAAGCCGGTGACGAAGCTCTCGACGAGCACGGCGCTGCTGCTGCCGTGGCTCTGCGCCACCGCGAAGGCCGTCACTACCTCATCCTCGCCGGTGAGGTTGATCGAGACGCCGCGCCCGTGGTTGGCGTTGAGCGGCTTGACGACCACCGGGAAGCCGATGCGCCGCGCCGCCCGCACGGCCTCCTCTTCGGTGTAGACCATCTCCTGGCGCGGCACCGGCAGCCCCAGGTCGCTCATCAGGTTGTGCGTGTCCTCCTTGTCCGAGGCGATCTCGACGGCGATGTGGCGCGTCTCGCTGGTGATGGTGGCCTGGATGCGTTTCTGGTACTTGCCGTGGCCGAACTGGATGAGGCTGTACTTGTTGAGGCGGATCCACGGGATGTCGCGCGCCTGCGCGGCCTTGACGAGCGAGGCCGTCGAGGGGCCGAGTTCGCGGCGCTGGGCGTAGCGGATGAAGGCGTCGCGCTCCTCCTCCCAGTCGAACGCCGGGTCGATCTCGCCGTCGAGTTGTTGCTTGAGGGCGTCGGGCAGCAGGTGCAGCAGGAGTTGCAGGGCCAGGCGCCCGGCCTCCAGGCCCACCTCGCGCTGGTGGTACTCGTAGACCATGTTGTAGCGGCCCGGCTCGCCCGTCGAGCGCGTCTTGCCGAAGGTCACGTCCAGCCCGGCGACGACCTGCAGCTCGATGGCGACGTGCTCCATGACGTGGCCCATCCAGGTGCCCTCGCCTTCGGTCATGCGGCGGATGAAGCCGCCGGGCACGCCGTAGGAGCAGCCGTGCTCGTGCAGCCCCGGCAGCCGCTCGATCAAGCCGTCGATGTAGCCCTGCCCGATGCGCAACGTCGGCCACGCTTCCAGCACGCCCAGGTCGAGCACGTGCCGGATGACGGGGAAGTGGGCGTACTGGTTGGGGCCTACGTAGACGTTCGTGGAGACGATTTTCATGGCGGGGATTCGTTTTCCAGGTCGAAATCAACTTTCTCGTAGAGGGCGGCCACGCCCAGGCGGCAGCCGACGGACGCCAGTTCGACGGCGGCCTCCGGGCTGTCGGTCTCCCAGAGGAGCCACTGGTTGTCCGAACGGCGCGCGTAATGCTCCACGTGGCGCTGCTCCTGCGCAATCACGACGTACGCCTGCAAGGAATCGAGCTTGCGGTACTGTTCGAATTTCTTCCCCCGGTCGTAGCCTTCTGTGGAGGGCGAGAGCACCGCCACGAGGAGCGTCGGGTTGAGCAGCGTGTCGCGGTGTTCGTCGTCGAACCGGGCCTCGCCGCAGACGACCACGACGTCCGGGTAGGTGTACAACCCCGCCGGGCTGACCTTGACGCGCATGTCGCTCGGATACGCCTTGCAGGGCCGTTCTCTGAGT
>JBFGTT010000473.1:0-3569 GCA_041565995.1 Rhodothermales bacterium | reverse complement strand
GGGGGACGGCGCCGAAGCGGTCGGCCATCTCCGCGCGCAGCTCGTCCAGCGCCGCCTCGGTGCTGGCCTCGCTGATGCGCCGGTAAAGGTTGAGGCGCTCGACGTGGTTCGAGAGGTAGGTTTCGGGGATGAAGGCGTCCTCTTCGACGTCCACCGTCGTCTCGCCCGGCGCCGGGGCGGGGGCGTCTTTGAAGAGGTCGTGGAATTCCTCGAATCGCAGTTCCTGCACGGCCTCGTCGAGGATCTTGTGGTACGTCTCGTAGCCCACCTCGGCGATGAAGCCGCTCTGCTCGCCGCCGAGCAGGTTGCCCGCGCCCCGAATGTCAAGATCGCGCATGGCGATGCTGAAGCCGCTGCCGAGATCGCTGAACTCCTCGACGGCTTGCAGGCGCTGCCGGGCCTCCCGGGTGAGCGTGTGGATGGACGGCACGAGCAGGTAGCAGAACGCCTTGCGGTCGGAGCGACCCACGCGCCCGCGCAACTGGTGCAGTTCCGAGAGACCAAAACGTTCGGCGTGGTTGATCACGATGGTGTTGGCGTTGGCGATGTCGAGGCCGTTCTCGATGATGCTGGTCGAGACGAGCACGTCGAACTTGCGGTCGATGAAGCCCATCATCACCCGCTCCAGGCGGGCCGGCGGCATCTGCCCGTGGGCCACCTGGATGCGCACGTCGGGCACGAGCGCCCGCAGCATCGCCGCCGTCTCGTCGATGGACTGCACGCGGTTGTGGATGAAAAAGACCTGCCCGCCCCGGCTCAGTTCGTAGAGGACGGCGTCGCGGATGAGGTCGCGGTCGAAGGTGTGGATCTCGGTCAGGATAGGCTGGCGGTTGGGCGGCGGCGTGTTGATGATCGAGAGGTCGCGCGCGCCCAGGAGCGAGTATTGCAGCGTGCGCGGGATGGGCGTGGCCGTCATCGTCAGCGTATCGACGTTGACCCGCAGCTTGCGCAGGCGCTCCTTGGCCGCCACGCCGAAGCGCTGCTCTTCGTCGACGACCAGCAGGCCCAGGTCCTTAAATTGCACATCTTTCGAGAGCAGCCGGTGCGTGCCCACGACGATGTCTGCCGTGCCTTTCTTGAGGTCGGCGAGGATGGTTTTTTGCTCCGCCGCCGAGCGGAAGCGCGAGAGCATCTCGATGCGGATGGGAAAGCGGTCGAGGCGGCGGCGGAACGTCTCGAAGTGCTGCCGGGCCAGGACCGTCGTGGGCACCAGCACGGCCACCTGCCGGCCCTCCTGCGCGGCTTTGAAGGCGGCGCGGACGGCCACCTCGGTCTTGCCGAAGCCTACGTCGCCGCAGACGAGCCGGTCCATCGGGACGGGCTGCTGCATGTCTGCCTTGACGGCTTCGGCGGCGGCGGCCTGGTCGGGGGTGTCTTCGAATTCGAACGAGGCTTCCATCTCGTGCTGCCACACCGAGTCGTCGTCGAAGGCGTGGCCCCTGGAGGCTTTGCGCCGGGCGTAGAGCTGGATCAGGTCTCGGGCGATGTCCTTGACGCGTTTCTTCGTGCGGGCCTTGGTGCGCTCCCACTGGCCGGAGCCGAGCTTGGTCAGGCGCGGCTGGTGGCCCTCTTTGCCCGTGTACTTGTTGAGCTTGTGCAGCGCGTTGACGTTGACGTAGAGCACGTCCTCGCCGGCGTAACGCACGCGGACGGCCTCCTGCTGCCTGCCGCGCACCTCGATCTTCGTCAGCCCCGCAAACCTGCCGATGCCGTAGTCGATGTGGACGACGAAGTCGCCGGGGGTCAGGTTTTGCAGGTCGCGCAGGCTCAGTCCGCCGAGCTTGCGCTGCCGCTTGCGGGCCGTCGGACGGTGAAAACGGTTGAAGATCTGGTGGTCGGTGTAGACGGCCAGGTCCCGCTCCGGAAGCTCGAAGCCCTCGTGCAGGGACTCGACGAGCAGCTTAAGGTGGCCGGCTTCGAGGAGGTCTTCGAGCAGGTCGCGCAGGCGTGCCTCCTGCCCCCGGCTGTCGCACAGGATGAAGGTATCGACGCGGCGGGCGGCGTTTTCTTTGATCTGCTGCTTGAGCCGGTCGAGGCTGCCGTGGAAGGCAGGCTGCGGCCTCGCCTCAAGCGCCAGGGTTTCGTCGGCTGCGTCGTCGGCGAAGGTGCCGAAGAGCAGGCGCGGGCGGGTGCGGAGGGCCGCCGTCAGGCCGTCGCCGTCGAGGTAGCGCGCCGCCGGGAGGGGCAGCGGGAGGTCGGGATGCTCGCGCCGGGCCTGTTCGTAAAGATCGCGCGCGTGCGCAAACAGCTCGTCGGTGCGCCGGGCCAGGCGATCCTCGTCGAAGGTGGCGAGGAGGGTGGCTGGCGGCAGGTGGTCCAATAGCGAGGCGTACGCGGCGCCGACGTCCGCCTGGCGCTCCAGGTTGGGGACGATGCGGGCGGCAGTCAGGCGGCTGATCGACCGCTGCGTCCGTGCGTCGAACTCGCGGATCGAGTCGATCTCGTCGCCGAAGAACTCGATGCGGACGGGGTAGTCGCCGGCGAAGGGATACACGTCGAGGATGCCGCCGCGTAGCGCCATCTCGCCCGGCTGCTCGGCGAACTCGACGCGCTCGAAGCCCTGCGCGGCGAGCCGCTCGATGAGCGTCAGCGGCGCGATCTGCTGACCGACGGCCAGCGCGAGCGTCTCCTGCTGCACGGCCTCGGGCGGCGGCACCCGCTCGGCGAGGGCGTCCACGCTGGTCACTACGAGGCCGGCGAAGCCTTCGGCGAGTTGCCGGAGCACGTCGGCGCGGCGGATGAGCGGCGCCGGGTCGGCAATTTGCTCGGGATCGTAGGGTTTGTGGCCGGAGGGCGGGAAGAGCAGCACGCCGCCCGCTGCCTCGTCGAGTTGTTCGAGGTCGCTGTGCAGGTAGGCGGCGGCGTCGGCGTCGGGCAGCAGGCAGGCCAGGGGCGCCGAGCGTTCCTGCCCGAGCCGGTACAGCGCGAAGGCCGGGAGGGAGCCGACGGCGCCTTTGAGGCGCAGCGTAGCGCCGGGCGCAGCCTCGCGCTGCCAGGCCGTCACGCGCGCGAAGCTCGGCGCGGCGGCCACGCGCCGGTAGATCGATTGCAGCGACACGTTGCTTGTCGTCCGGATGTCCGTAGGGGGCCAACGCCGAAAGGCCGTATCCCCTTTTCAGCGATACGGCAACGGCGCGGGATGAGACGAGGCAGCCGGGTGGAGGTTCTCGAAAAATGGGCGAAGCGCACCCGCCCGGCGGGCATTTCGGCGACGTTTCACGTGAAACAGTTGGGGGCGCCGGAGCGCCGCGAAAAACCGCCAATGTTTCACGTGAAACATCGTGAAACACGCTATAGGGGCGCAGAATCGCCCGAAAGGGCGGGGCGGACGAAGCCGCCGGCGCGTTCGAGCCGCCGCCGTGCCTCGCCGGCATCGACGCCGGCCAGCGCCATCACCAGCGCCGTCTTGACGTGGCCGCCGGCCTGCCGCAGCACCGCCGTGGCTTCGTCGTAGGCCAGGCCCGTCACGGTCATCACGGTGCGCTTCGAGCGCTCGACGAGCTTCCGGCTGGTCATCTGCAGATCCACCATCATGTTCTGGTACACCTTGCCCAGGCGAATCATCGACG
>JBFGTT010000472.1:0-3577 GCA_041565995.1 Rhodothermales bacterium | reverse complement strand
TCGCTCGTGGCCGTCTACCGCACCTGGGGCTTCACGTTCAAGGACGGCTACCGCCGCCGTAGCCTCTCCCGCGCGCCCGAAAACGTCGACTCGACGGGCGCCGTCGTCGCCGTCGAAGAGGCCGCGCGGCAGCGCGAAGACGTGGATCCGGGGCAGGGCGTGCAACTCCAGCGGAGCGGCTCCATCACGCGCGGCATCCTGGTGGGCAACAACCGCGACGCGACGGTCGAGTCCGGCCTGCGCATGCAAGTCTCCGGCGAGGTGGCCGAGGGCGTGCGCGTGCAGGCCGTGCTGACCGACGAAAACACGCCCATCCTGCCCGAAGGCACCACGCAGCGCCTCAGCGAGTTCGACCGCGTCTTCATCGAGATCCAGGCACAGCAGGGAACGGCCCAGCTCGGCGACTTCGACCTGCGCTTCGCCGGCAGCGAGTTCGCCCGCTTCTCCCGCAAATTGCAGGGCATCACCGTCTTCAGCGACCTGCCCGACCCCTCGACGCGGGCCGTGGCCGCCGGCAACGTGGCCGTGGCGGGCGCCACCACGCGCGGCATCTTCCAGACGCAGGACCTGCCGGTGCTCGACGGCGTGCAGGGGCCGTACCGCCTCGAAGGCAAGAACGGCGAGCAGTTCATCATCGTCATCCCCGGCTCCGAAGAGGTCTACCTCGACGGACGGCTCCTCACGCGCGGCGAATCGAACGATTACGTGATCGACTACGCCACCGGCGAATTGACCTTCACGGCCAACCGCATCATCCAGCAAGACGACCGCGTCACCGTCGAATTTCAGTACACCACCACCCAGTTCACCCGCACCCTCGTGGGCGCGCAGGCGGACGTGGGCCTCTGGCAACGCCAGGACGGCGCCGCCCGCGCCCGCTTCGGCCTCACCTTCCTCCGCGAAGCCGACGGACGGCAGTTCAACGAAGAGTTCGGGCTGACCTCCGAGGACGAAGCGCGCCTGCGCGCCGCCGGCGACTCGACGGCCACGCAGAGCGGCGCCACACTCGTCGATTTCGACCCCGAAGCGCCCTTCGTGCAGTACTCCCGCCGCGACACGACGCTGGCCGGCGGCCTCGTCGATACGTTCTTCGTGGCCCTCAGCCGCGCGCCGGGGCCGGGCGAGCCGGTCTTCCGGGTGCGGTTTACGCGGGTGGGGCCGGGCCGGGGCCGCTACGCGCGCGAGGGGCGGACGGTCAACGGCATCCTCTACGTCTACCGGGGGCCCGGCGGGGGCGAGTACGAGCCGATCCGCCTGCTGCCCAAGCCCAAACAACAGCACCTGCTCGACCTGCGCGGCGGCTTCGAGCCGGTCCGGGGCCTCGAAATCTTCGGCGAGTGGGGCCATTCGCTCAACGACGAAAACCGCCTCTCCGGCCTCGACGCCGACGACGACGTGGGCGACGCCTACCTGGGCGGCTTCCGCCTCAAGCCGCTGGCGCTGACGGTGGGCGAGACCGCGCTGGGCGAGGTCTCGGCGGAGGTCCGCCGCCGCTTCACCGGCGACCACTTCGCCACGTTCGACCGGACGCGGCCCGTCGAGTTTGCCCGCCGCTGGAACCTCGACGCGCGCACCGTGGGCCGGGGCGGCGGCACCGTGCAGGCCGGCGACGAGACCATCGACGAGGCGCTGGCGCAGTGGGCCGTGACGCCGCGCAGCAGCCTCCGCGCCGAGGTGGGCCGCCTCCGCCTGGCCGGCACGTTCGAGGGCACGCGCCGGGCGCTCTTCGTGCAGGCCGCCGAGGCGCAGTGGCCCCGCCTCTCGTACCAGGTCGAAGACATCCGCAGCGACGACGCCGTCCGGCTGGAAGACGGCGCGTGGCTGCGGCAGATGGGTCGCCTGGAACAGCCGTTATGGCAGGGCCGCCTCACGCCGCGCTTCGAACTGGAACAGGAACGCCGCCGGCAGCGCGTGCGCGGCGCCGACAGCCTGGCCGCCCCGTCGTTCGCCTACCTCGCCCTCCGGCCCGGCCTGGCCTGGCGCACCGAGCGCCTCACGCTGGGCGGCTCGGTCGAACGGCGCACCGACGACCTCTGGCTCGACGGCGCGCTGCGCGAGGCCGGCAGCACCTGGACCCTCGAGTCGGCCTTCGCCTTCCGGCCCGGCCCGGTCGTCAACACCGAAGGCAGCGTCGGCTACCGGGTGCGGCGCTTCACACAGGCGTTCGTCGAACGGGGGCAGCAAGGGCGCCGGTCGGTGGTGCTGCGCTGGAACGGACGCGTGCAGCCCTTCGAGCGGATGGTCAACCTGAACTGGTTCTACGAGGCCCTCACCGAGCGCACGCCGGTGCTGCAAGAGATCTACGTGCGCACCGGCCCGGAGCTGGGCGAGTACGTCTGGGAAGACGCCAACGGCGACGGGATCATCCAGATCGACGAGTTCATCCCCGAACGCACGCAGGACGAAGGTGCCTACGTGCGCACCTTCATCCCGTCCGACTCGCTCCGCTCCATCATCAGCGTGCAGGCGCGCTGGAGCCTGCACCTGGAACCGGCGCGGGCCTGGCGCCGGGCCGACGCACGCTGGAAGCGGCTGCTCTCTGGCGTCTCGACGCGCACGACGGTGCAGGTGCAGGAGAAGAGCACCGAGCCGAAACTCGCGCGCATCTACCTGCTCAACCAGCGCTACTTCCGCGACGCCGCCCACACGCTGCGCGGGCTGCTGCGCTTCGGGCAGGACGTGAGCCTCTTCCGCGACGCCTCACGCTACGGCCTGGACCTCTCCTACAACCTGATCCGCAGCCTCAACGCGCTGGCGGCGGGGCAGGAGACGCGCTTCGTCAACCTGTGGCGGGCCGAGGGCACCTTCCGCCCCTCGGCCCGATGGGGCCTGCGCCTGTCCACCTCGCTCGAAGACAACCGGACCGACAGCGAAGCCTTCGCCTCGCGCCGCTACGCCATCCGGGGCGCGACGCTGGAGCCGGAGGCCTCCTTCACCCCGGCGCCGTCGCTGCAACTGGCCGCCGGGCTGGCCTTCGCCCGCAAAAAAGACGCCGGGGCCGACCGGCGGGCGACGGTCTGGCGGGTCCCGCTGACGGCGCGCTTCAACCTGGCGCGGCGCTTCAGCCTCACCGGGCGCCTCGAAGCAGCCCGGGTCACGCTCGACGGCGACGCCGTGGGCCTGGCTAACTTCGAACTGACCGATGGGCGCGGCGCCGGCACCTCGTACCTGTGGAACCTCTCCGGGTGGTACCAGCTCAGCCGGCTGCTGCGGGCCACGTTCTCCTACAACGGCCGCGCCCCCGCCGACGCACCCGTGCTGCACACCGTCCGCGTGCAACTGAGCGCCGTGTTTTAGGGCGAGGCCGGTCGGCTTTTGTGGGGATTTACTGCGCGCCAGATTGCGCCCTTTCCCCTCAAGCGATGGCAAGAAACCCCGGCAGCAGTGACGAAGACAGGATTCGGGACGTCGCCGCCGGCGTTCTGGGCGTCTACGTAGCGATAAGGAGGAACACAGGCGCAAGACTGCGTGGTACCACCGCTCGCACCCTTCGCCATCGACCAGGCACGTAGCCCGTGAAACAGGCCGTCGTCGTACTGCTGCTCCTGGCAGGCTGTGCCGCCCCGGAGGCGGAGCG
>JBFGTT010000471.1:0-3582 GCA_041565995.1 Rhodothermales bacterium | reverse complement strand
GAGGGCGCGGTCGGCGGCGAGGGCGGCCAGGCGCATGGTGCCCGTGCCCGCCGGAATCAGGCCCACGCCCAGCTCCACCAGGCCCTGGTAGCTCTCGGCAGCCGCCACCGGGTTCGGGCAGGCCATCACCATCTCGCAACCGCCGCCGAGCGCCTTCTGATGCACCGCCACCACGACGGGCTTGGCGGCGTAGTGAACGCGCTGGAGGGTCTGCTGAAACGTCTGGATGAACGCCCCGATGAGGTCGAACTGCCCCTGCATGACGGCCATCGCCATCTCGCCCAGGTTGGCGCCGACGGAGAAGTTGTTGCCTTCGTTGCCGATGACGAGGCCGCGCAGGTTCGGATCGCTTTCGACGCGGTCGATGACTTCGGCGAGGCCCTGCATGACGTGCTGGCCGAGCGAGTTGGCCTTCGAGCGAAACTCGTAGAGCGCCACGCCGTCGCCCAGGTCCAGCAGCGCCGCCTCCGGGTTCTTCCAGATCTCGCGGGCGGGATCCGTCTTGACGGCGGCCAGGCTGATCTCGTCCGCCGGGCGCGGGTCGTCCGCGTAGCGGCCTTCGGCGGGGAGGTAAACCTGCCGCGCGCCGTGCTCGTGGCGATAAAACGCCGTGACGCCGCCGGCCTGCATGGCGTCGATCCAACCGGGCAGCGGGATGCCGCGCTCGCGCAGGGCGGCCAGGACACGCTCGAAGCCGAGGGCGTCCCACGTCTCGAACGGCCCCATCTCCCAGCCGAAGCCCCAGCGGATGGCCTTATCGACGCTGGCCGGGTTGGCGGTCACTTCGGGGATGCGGCGGGCGCTGTAGCCGAGCAGGTCCAGCGTCGTCTCGCGGAAAAAGTCGCCCGCGCGGCCTGCTGCTTCGAAGAGGGCGTTGAGGCGCGCCTTGAGGTCGCGCACGCCCCCGAACTTGCCGAGGTCGCCCAGATCGAGGGGTTTGGGATCTTCGTACTGCCCCGTCTGCGGGTCGATCGACCTGATGACCTTGCCTTCCTTGCGGTAGAACCCGGCCCCGGCCTTGGCGCCGAGCGCGCCGCCTTCGACGAGTCGGTCGAGGATTTCGGGGGCCTGGAAGCGGTCGCGGCTCTCGTCGTCCTGTGCTTTTTCGTAGAGATTGCGCGCCACGTCGCGCATCACGTCGAGGCCGACGACGTCGGCGGTGCGGAAGGTGGCGGATTTGGGGTGGCCCACCAGCGCCCCGGTCAGCGCGTCGACCTCTTCGATGCTGTAGGCGCCGCGGACGAAGTAGTCGATGGCCCCCATCATGGCGTAGACGCCGATGCGGTTGCCCACGAAGTAGGGTACGTCGTTAGCCACGACGATGCCCTTGCCCAGGTGCACGCGCCCGAAGTAGGCCACGCGGGCGAGCACGTCGGGGTCGGTGTCGTCGGTGGGGATGAGTTCGAGCAGCTTGAGGTAGCGCGGCGGGTTGAAGAAATGCGTGCCGAGCAGGCGCCGCCGGAAGTCCGCCGAGCGTCCCTGGCCGATCTCGCGGATGGGCAGGCCGCTGGTGTTGGTCGAAACGACGGCGTCCGGGCGGGCGTGCGCTTCGATGCGCTGCATCACCTGCTGCTTGACGTCGAGCCGCTCGACGACGGCCTCGATCACCCAGTCCACCTCGCCGACGCGGTCGAAGTGTTCGTCGAAGTTGCCCGTGGTGATGCGCCGGGCGGCCTCCGGGGTGAAGAACGGGTCGGGCCGGGTCTTCAGCGCCGTCTTGAACTGCTTCTCGACGACGGCATTCTTGTCGTCGCCTTCTTTCGGGGCGATGTCGAGCAGGTGGACCTGGAGGCCGGCGTTGGCGAGGTGCGCGGCGATCTGCGCGCCCATGGTGCCGGCGCCCAGCACGGCGGCGGTGCGGAAGGGCCGGTGCGCCGCAGCGGCCTGCTCGTCGAGCGCTTGTGGGGACAGGGTCGGGGTTTCCATGAGCAAGGGATCGGGATTTTCAGGTTGCGCGTTTCGCGTCGTTGGGGGCGGGCGGCTGTCGTCGGGCCGAAAAAGCTGCACCGGCGTGCAGCGCCTCAGCGCACCGCGACGCCCTCCCGGCGCTCCTCGTAGAGCGCGTCGATTTCGTTTTCGTAGGCCCGGCGCACCTGCGAGCGCTTCACCTTGAGCGTCGGCGTCAGCAGACCGTTCTCGACGGTCAGATGGCCGGAAATCAGGACAAAGCGCTTGATGGTGGACCAGGGGTCCATGCCCTCGTTGGCCGCATCGACCAGCGCCTGGTACTTCGCGACGATCTGCGGATCCTGCAGCAGCGCCTCGACGGGCTGCCCGGCGTCGAGGCCGATGGCGCGCGCGTAGGCCCGCAAGGCGTCCTGTTCGGGGAAGATGAGTGCCGTGCAGAACTTGCGCCCCAGCCCCACCACCACCGCGTGCTCGATCAGCCCCTCGATACCCAGGCGGACTTCCAGCGGCTGCGGCATCACGTACTTGCCCGTCGAGAGCTTGAAGAGGTCCTTTTTGCGGTCGGTGATGCGCAGAAAGCCTTCGTCGGTGAACTCGCCGATGTCGCCGGTGTGGAACCAGCCCTCGGCGTCGATGGCCTCGCGCGTCTTTTCGTCCTCCTTGAAGTAGCCTTGCATCACGTGCGGCCCCCGCGTGAGGATCTCGCCGTCCTCGGCGATGGCGACTTCCAGGCCCGGCAGCGGCTCGCCGACGGTGCCGGCGCGGTTGCGGCCCGGGCGGTTGTAGGTGATCACCGGGCTGGTCTCGGTCAGGCCGTAGCCCTGGTAGACGGGCACGCCGGCGGCGCCGAAGACGTTGGCCAGCTCGGCGTTGAGCGCCGCGCCGCCGCAGATGACGAACCGCACGCGCCCGCCCAGCGCCTGGCGCCACTTCGCGTAGACCAGCCGGTCGGCCACGGCGTAGCGGAGCCGGTCGAGCCCTGAGGGCGCGCGGCTCAGGTCGTAGGCCTGGGCCAGGCGTAGCGCCCACTCGCCCACCCCGCGCCGGAAACCCTTCAGGTCCGTGAGGCGCTCCTGGATGCGGCTGTAGACTTTCTCGAGCACGCGCGGCACCGTGGCGAAAGCCGTGGGCCGCACCTGCTGCAGATCGTCCACCAGGTCGTTGGGCGTGCTGAAGTAGACGCTGGTGCCCACCGCCACGAACCCGTAGTGCAGCGCACGGGCGAAGATGTGGGTCATGGGCAGGAAGGAGATGGCTACCTCGTTGCCGGGACCGTGCACGTACCCCGTCAGCCCGCTGAACGAGGTCATGGCGTTGTAGGAGATGTTCTCGTGCGTGAGCATCACCCCTTTGGGCTGCCCCGTGGTGCCGCTGGTGTAGATGATGGTCGCCAGGTCGTGCGGGCTGATCCGGGCGCGCAGCCGCTCGACGGCGTCGGGTGCCTGCCGGAGCCGGGCGTGGCCCCGCGCGCGCACTTCGGCAAGGCGGTGCAACGCGACGCCGGCGGGCAGCGGGGGCGGGGCTGCCGTGTCGTCCATCTCCGCCACTATCACGTGCTGCACGCCGGGCGTGCGGGGCAGCAGGCCGGCCACCTGCGCCAGCCGTTCGAGGTTCGAGACGAACAGCGCCCTGGCCTCCGAATGCTCGATGACGTAGGCGATGGCGTCGGGAGCG
>JBFGTT010000470.1:0-3609 GCA_041565995.1 Rhodothermales bacterium | reverse complement strand
GGTGACGCGCCCGACGGTTTCCCTCCACGCAGCCTGCTCGTTTTCGCCTATGCAACGGACGTTTGTGCTCTTGCTTTGCCTCGCCGCGCTGGGCCTGGCGGCCTGCCGGCCGCAACCTGCCGAGCAGACCGGGCGGCTCTTCCCCATCAAGCAGGGCGGCACCTGGGGCTACATGAACCACGACGGCAAGGTGGCCATCGAACCCCGCTTCGACCGGGCCTGGACCTTCTCCGAAGGGCTGGCCCTCGTCAGCATCGGCGGCAAGTACGGCTACATCGACGCCTCGGGCGAGATGGTCATCGAACCCCGCTTCGAGGACGCCTGGTACTTCTCCGAGGGCCTGGCGCCCATCCAACTCGACGGCAAGTGGGGCTTCATCGACAAAAAGGGCCGGCTCGCCGTCGATCCCCAGTTCGACCTCGACCCCGACCTGCTCGAAGAAGACGGCGACTACGAGCCCCGCGAGTTCGGCCTCGTCAAAGTGGGCGACCGCTACGGCTATATGAACGAGCAGGGCCAGGTGGTCATCGACCCCCGGTTCGACCAGGCCTGGTACTTCGCCGAAGGCATGGCCCGCGTCCGCATCGACGGCAAGTGGGGCTACATCGACCGCAGCGGCAACACCGCCATCGCTCCGCAGTACGACCTCGCCTGGGACTTCACCGGCGGCCTCGCCCTCGTCCAGGTGGACGGCAAGTACGGCTACATCAACAAGAAGGGCGCCTACGTCTGGACGCCCACGAGCTAGGCGGCGGGGCACCGGAACGGCGCTTTTATTAACAGGAGGGTAGGGCTTGGGGCACGGCTACGGTGTAAGAGCGACGGCGCGGGCGCAGGCCGCCCGCTGCACGAAGAACCAGCCACGAAGACCCCGACACGCGATGCCCAACAATCCCCGCATCCTCTGGGCCGACGACGAGATCGACCTGCTGCGCCCGCACATCCTGTTTCTGGAGAACAAAGGCTACGACGTCACCAGCGTCGCCAACGGCGCCGACGCCGTCGAAAAAGTCAAGGCGGATCGTTACGACGTGGTCTTGCTCGACGAGCAGATGCCCGGCATGGACGGCCTTCAGACGCTCGAAGCCATCAAGCGCACCGCGCCGGAGGTGCCCGTGGTGATGGTCACTAAGAGCGAGGAAGAGCACCTGATGGAGGAAGCCCTCGGCGGCCAGATCAGCGACTACCTCACCAAGCCGGTCAACCCCAGCCAGATCCTGCTGACCTGCAAGCGCCTGCTCGAACGCACCCGCCTGCGCACCGAGAAAGTCTCGCAGAGCTACCTCCAGCGCTTCGGCCACATCACCAGCGCGCTGATGAACCCGCTCTCGCACCAGGAGTGGGTCGATCTCTACCTCGAACTGCTGCGCTACGACGTCGAACTCGAAGGCGACGAGGGCGCGCGCCAGATCCTCGAAGACCAGTATCACGAGGCCAACCGCGCCTTCGGACGTTTCATCGAGGCGCACTACCGCCGCTGGATCGAGGGCGTGGACGCCGGCAGCGTCGAAGACCGGCCTGTGCTCTCGCAAGAGATCGTCCCCACGTTCGTGCTGCCGGCGCTCAGGCCGGGGCGCCCCGTCGTCTTCTTCGTCATCGACTGCATGCGCTACGACCAGTGGCTCGAATTCGAGAAGCTGCTCTACCCGCTCTTCAGCATCGAAAAAGCCTTTCACTACGGCATCTTGCCCACGGCCACGCCCTACGCGCGCAACGCCCTCTTCAGCGGCCTGCTGCCTCGCGACATCGCCCGGCGCTACCCCGAGGCCTGGGCCGACGGCGAGGACGACGAGCACAGCCGCAACCGCAACGAAGAACGCTTCCTGCAAGATCTGCTGCGCCGCAAGCACCGCCAGGACGTGCGCATGCGCTACGAAAAACTCATCGGCAAGGACGACGGACGCGCCTTCGCCCAGAACGTGACGGACTACCTCCAGAGCGACCTCAGCGCCGTCGTCGTCAATTTCGTCGACATCCTGGCCCACAGCCGCTCCGACTCCGACGTGCTCAAAGAACTGGCCCCGGACGAGCGCGCCTACCGCGCCCTGACGCGCACCTGGTTCGAGCACTCGTGGCTCTTCCAGGCCTTCCAGGAACTGGCCCGGCAGGACTGCACCGTCGTCGTCACCACCGACCATGGGGCCGTGCGCAGCCTCCACGCCACCAAGGTCATCGGCGACCGCACCACCTCCACGGCGCTGCGCTACAAGTACGGGCGCAACCTGCAATGCGACGAAAAGCACGCCCTCTTCATCAAGGATCCCGAAGCCTACGGCCTGCCCTCGGGCAACCTCACGACCAACTACATCATCGCCAAAGAGGATTATTACTTCGTCTATCCCACCAACTACCACCGCTACCTCAATCTCTACAAAGATTCGATGCAGCACGGCGGGGCGTCGATGGAAGAGATGATCCTGCCCGTCGTCACGATGCGGCCGAGGCGGTGAGGATAGGACGCGCCGAGGTAAAGTTCGCATCCACGCCGTTTCTGCGAGGGCTGCGCGTATGACCGAAGCCGCCACGCCGACCACGCTCCTGCCGGCGGAGACGCCCTCCGCCGCCGCCACGATGGCGCTGGGCCGCCGCCTGGCCGCGCACCTGGGGCCGGGCGACGTGGTGGCGCTCTACGGCGACCTCGGCGCGGGCAAGACGCACCTGGTCAAAGGCATCTGCGCGGCCCTCGGCGTTCCCGAAGCCGCCGTCACCAGCCCCACCTTTACGCTCGTCAACGAGTACGCCGGACGCGACTTCCCCGTCTATCACCTCGACGCCTACCGCGTCCGGCGCATTGAGGAGTTCTTCGAGCTGGGCTACGAGGAGTACGTCTACGGCGAGGGTCTCTGCCTGGTCGAGTGGCCCGAAAAGCTCGAAGGGCTGCTGCCGCCGCACACGCTGCGCCTGCGCCTGGAGCACCTCGGCGGCGACCGCCGGCGGATCACCCCGTGCTAGCTAGCGTCGGCCAGCAGGTAGCGCCAGACGGACGGGACGGCCAGCGCGCCCAGCACGAGCGCCGGCAGAAAGACCAGCGGCACGTCGATGTACCAGTGCGTGTGCGGCAACTGGCCCAGCAGCATCTCGGCGACGTGCGAGAGCGCGTGCCCCACCATGAAAAACGTCGCGCCCAGGAACACCGCCCGGCTCCGCCGCAGGTTGCGCGCGCACCAGAGCAGCCCGCCGCCGACGGTCAGGTAGGCCAGCCCTACGTCGTGGATCAGGTGGCTGTTGGGCGGCCCGGTGTCGTGCATGGCCGCCGGGATGTAGTCGAACCACGTGGTGGACGAGAGGAGCATCCAGAGGCCGTTGCCGAGGCTGACGAGGCCGATCACCCCGCAGACGAGCGCGAGTCCTTTTTCCCTGGTCATGAGGGCACCTGGTCTTTGATGAATGATGCGCCGCTGGAAAAATACGGCGGCCTCCCGGCAAAGGGAAACGCCGGGCGGTTCGGCACGCTCGTCCGGCGGGGCTGCCACGCGAGCACAAGTGCTCAGTATTGCCTATCATAATCCCGTTCCCCAACATCGGCGGTGGAGACCGTGGCAAAGGCAGTCTTCGAGATTAACGGCCAGCGGAGGGGCATCGTCTCGCCGGGGCTGCACGACGGCAACG
>JBFGTT010000469.1:0-3610 GCA_041565995.1 Rhodothermales bacterium | reverse complement strand
CAGCCATCAGCACTCAGCGCAAGATGTTTTAAGCTGATCGCTGACGGCTGAAAGCTCCTCCGGCGTAGCGTCATCTCCCCCTATTTTCGATTTTCCATTAACCTTCGCTCTCACCCCTCGTCTTCCCAGGCTTTGGCGCGGTCGAGGGCTTTGCTCCAGCGGCGCAGCAGCGCCTCGGCCTGCGGGCGGTCCATCGCCGGGGCGAAGGTGCGGTCGATCTGCCACTGCTCGGCGATCTCGTCGAGATCTTTCCAGAAGCCGGTAGCCAGGCCGGCGAGGTAGGCCGCGCCGAGGGCCGTGGTCTCGGGCACGGTGGGGCGCACCACCGGCACGCCGAGCAGGTCCGCCTGGAACTGCATCAGCAGGTCGTTGGCCGTGGCGCCGCCGTCGACGCGCAGTTCGGCCAGGCGGATGCCCGCATCGGCTTCCATGGCGTGGATGACGTCGGCAGTCTGGTAGGCGATGCTCTCCAGGGCGGCGCGCGCGAGGTGGGCCTTCGTGCTGCCGCGCGTCAGGCCCACGACGGCGCCGCGCGCGTAGGCATCCCAGTGCGGCGCGCCGAGGCCGACGAAGGCGGGCACGAGGTAGACGCCGCCGTTGTCCTCCACCTGCCGGGCCAGCGCCTCGACCTCCGCCGACGAGCCGATCAGGCCGAGGCCGTCGCGCAGCCACTGCACCACCGCGCCGGCGATGAAGATGCTGCCTTCGAGGGCGTAGTGCAACTGCCCACCGATCTTCCAGGCCACCGTCGTGAGCAGGTTGTTGCGCGAGGCGACCGGCTCCGTGCCGGTGTTCATCAGCATGAAACAGCCCGTGCCGTAGGTATTTTTGACCATGCCGGGGCGCGTGCAGACCTGCCCGAAGAGCGCCGCCTGCTGGTCGCCCGCGATGCCGGCAATCGGGATGGGCCGCTCGAAGGGATCGCCCGTCGTCTCGCCGTAGACTTCGCTGGAGGCGCGCACCTGCGGCAGCACGGCGCGGGGCACGCCCAGGACGCCGAGCAGTTCGTCGTCCCAGTCGCCCGTGTGGATGTTCAAGAGCAGCGTGCGCGAGGCGTTCGAGACGTCGGTGACGTGCCGCCGGCCGCCGGTGAGCTGCCAGACGAGCCAGGTGTCGATGGTGCCGAAGGCCAGCTCGCCCGCCTCGGCCCGCGCGCGCGCGTCCTCGACGTTGTCGAGGATCCAGCGCAGCTTGGTGCCGGAGAAGTAGGCGTCGAGCACCAGGCCGGTCTTGCGGCGGAACAGGTCGGCCTTGCCGTCGGCCTTCAACTGGTCGCAGTAGCCGGCGGTGCGGCGGTCCTGCCAGACGATGGCGTGATAGACGGGCTCGCCGGTGGCGCGGTCCCAGACGACGGTCGTCTCGCGCTGGTTGGTGATGCCGATGGCGGCCACGTCGGCGGCGCTGAGGCCGGCGCGGGCCAGCGCCTCGGCGGCCACGCCGGCCTGCGACGACCAGATCTCGCGGGCGTCGTGTTCGACCCATCCGGGGCGCGGAAAAATCTGCTCGAACTCGCGCTGGGCCACCGCCCGCACGGCGCCGGCGTGGTCGAAGACGATGGCGCGCGAACTCGTCGTGCCCTGGTCCAGGGCGAGCACGTAGGGCATGGACCTTCCTGCTGGTTTTCGGGACGGAACGGCACAACAAACGAATCAAGAGGGGAGGAATGCAAGCCTCCGCCAAAGATATCGCAACCCAAGTTGCGCGGTAGGCTCGGTAGCCATCAAACGACGACGGACGAACGACGACGGACGAACGATGAGGCGCGCATGGAATCGTCCTTCGTCCACCGTCCGTCGTCTTAGTAGCCTTTCGTTTGTAGGGCACAACGGGGGTTATTGCAGCGACCGGCCCGGACCCAACCGGGCGGGTTCGGGGTAAGCGAAGGCGCACCCGACCTCCATCCCGGCACTGAGGCAATCCATGCAACCAGGCGACCAGGTCCCCGACCTTATGGTGACGACGGAAACCGGCGAGCGGCACGCGCTGAGCGCACTGCGGCGCGGGCAGGCCGCCGTGCTCTTCTTCTACCCGAAAGACGACACTCCGCTCTGCACGAAGGAGGCGTGCAGCTTCCGCGACGCCTTCGAGGACTTCGTCGAGGCCGGCGCGGTGGTCCTGGGCGTCAGCGCCGACACGCCGGACTCGCACCGGGCCTTCCAGCGCCGCCACGTACTGCCCTACACGCTCCTCTCTGACGAAGACGGCGCGCTGCGCAAGGCGTTCGCCGTGCCCCGCGTGCTGGGCCTCCTCGACGGCCGGGTGACGTACGTGATCGACCGGGAGGGCGTCGTCCGGCACGTCTTCAATGCGCGTTTCGCCGCCGAACGGCACGTCACCGAGGCGCTGGCCGTCGTCCGAAAATTGGTGGAGGCGGCGTAGTTTTCTTGCCCATTAGCCGGGTTCGCCGTACACTCTGCGCGGACGATGAACTTCCGGGCCGTAGCGCAGAACCCCCATCCACCTTGCATCCGGCGGGGCCATGGCCGAGCGGATCGAATTCAAGCGCAACGTCGGGCTGTTCATGGCCGTGATGATCGGCATCGGCGCCATGATGGGTCCGGGTATCTTTGCGCTGCCGGGCGAGCTGGCCCACATGGTCGGGCCGCTGGGCATCCTGGTCTACCTGGCGATGGGGCTTTTCACGATCTTCACCGCGCTCAACTACAGCGAGTTGGGCGCGGCCATCCCGATAGCCGGCGGCGGCTACTCGTTCACGAGCCGCACGATGCCCCGCCCGGTGGCGTTCTTCACCGGCTGGTTTTTCTGGATCGGCAACACACTCGGCTGCTCGCTCTACGCCATCATCTTTGCGCTCACCATCCGCGCCTACTTCTGGCCGGAGGGCAACCTCGCGCTGATCGCACTCGTGACCACGCTGGTCTTCACCGCCATCAACTTCCGGGGCATGTCGGAAGCGCTCAAGGTGATCACGGTGATGAACTTGATCGAGCTGGCGGTGCTCATCGGCGTGGCCGTCCTGGGCGTCTCGCGCGTGGAGGCGCCCAACCTGACGCCGCTGGCGCCGATGGGCTGGGGCGGCTTCATCCCCGGCATGGCGCTCATCTACATCTCCTACGTCGGCTTCGAGTTGATCACGGTGGCCTCGGAAGAGATCATCAATCCGGGCAAGACCATCCCGCGCGCCATCATGATCACCCTCGTGGTGGGCATCGTGATCTACGTGTTCGTGGTGTGGGTGATGATGGGGACGGCGCCCTACACCGAGCTGGCCAAGAGCGACGTGCCGTTCATCTTCACCGCCGAGCGCCTCTTCGGGGCCTGGGGCCGCTGGGCGGCTATCGTGGCGACCATCATGGCCAGCCTCTCGGCCTTCAGCGTCACGCTGGGCGCCAGCGCGCGCGTGCTCTACGCGCTGGGCCGCGACGGGCACTTCCCCCGGTTTTTCGCCACGCTGCACCCCCGGCATCGCACCCCGCACATCGCGCTGTTCATCTGCGCTGGCGTGGTGGTCGTCTTCAGCGCCGCCGGGGTCGTCAAGTTTGTCGCGTCGATGAGCGACTTCGGCTTCCTGATGGGCCTGGGCATCGTCAACTACGCCGTGGTCTCGCTCCAGAAGCGGATGCCCAACCTGCGGCGTCCGTTCAAGGTG
>JBFGTT010000468.1:0-3617 GCA_041565995.1 Rhodothermales bacterium | reverse complement strand
GCCTCGGAGATGACCTCGCGGAGCACCTCGGCCACGGCGGCTTCGAGGACCTCCTCGTCCGAGGCGTCCTTGCCGGCCAGCTTCTCTTCGAGCATCGTGGCCATGTCGTCGAGGGCTTCGGCCACGATGACGTTGAGCACGACGTTGGGGAAGGCGACGGTCTGCGCCGAGCCGACGGCGCGGAACTCGAACTTGTTGCCGGTGAAGGCAAAGGGCGAGGTGCGGTTGCGGTCGCCGGCGTGGCGGGGCAGATGCGGCAGCGCGGGCACGCCCAGGCCCAGGAAGCCGCCCTGCTTGCTGGCCCGTGCGGGGCCTTTGGTGAGCTGTTCGAAGACGTCTTCGAGCTGCTCGCCAAGGAAGACGCTCATGATGGCCGGCGGGGCTTCGTTGGCGCCCAGGCGGTGGTCGTTGCCCGCCGTGGCCACCGAGATGCGCAGCAGGTCCTGGTGCCGGTAGACGGCGCGGATGACGGCAGCGCAGAAGAAGAGGAACTGCGCGTTGTCGTGCGGATTGTCGCCCGGATCGAGCAGGTTGATACCGGTGTCGGTAGACATCGACCAGTTGTTGTGCTTGCCCGAACCGTTGACGCCGGCGAAGGGCTTCTCGTGCAGCAGGCACACCAGGCCGTACTTGCGCGCCACGCGCTGCAGCGTCAGCATCATCAGCTGCTGGTGGTCGGCCGCCAGGTTGCTGTTCTCGTAGATCGGCGCGATCTCGTACTGGCTCGGCGCCACCTCGTTGTGCCGCGTCTTGACGGGCACGCCCAGGCGGTAGAGTTCCTTCTCGACTTCGAGCATGCACGAGAGCACGCGGTCCGGGATGGAGCCGAAGTAGTGGTCCTCCATCTCCTGGCCGCGCGGTGGCTTGGCCCCCAGCAGCGTGCGCCCGCAGGTGACCAGGTCCGGGCGGCGGTAGAAGAATTCTTCGTCGATGAGGAAGTATTCCTGCTCGTTGCCCACGGTGGTGTAGACCTTCGTGGCGGTCCTGTCGCCGAAGAGGCGCAGCACGCGCAGGGCCTGCTTGTTGAGCGCCTCGATCGAGCGCAGCAGCGGGATCTTGTGATCGAGGGCTTCGCCGGTCCACGAGGCGAAGGCCGTGGGGATGGCGAGGTACGAGCCGTTGGCGTTCTCGACGATGAAGGCAGGCGAGGTGGGGTCCCAGGCGGTGTAGCCGCGCGCCTCGAAGGTGGCCCGCAGGCCGCCGCTGGGGAAGCTGGAGGCGTCCGGCTCGCCCTGGATGAGATCCTTGCCCGAGAACTCGGCCACGGCGCCACCGCCCTTGTTGGGCGTGATGAAGCTGTCGTGCTTCTCGGCGGTGGCGCCCGTCAGCGGCTGAAACCAGTGCGTGAAGTGCGTGGCGCCCTTCTCGATGGCCCACTCCTTCATGGCCAGCGCAACGGTCTCGGCGATGTCGGGGTCGATGGGTGCGCCCTTCTCGATGGTCGCCAGCATGGCCTTGTAGGCCGTCTTGGGCAGGCGGTTTTTCATCTCGTCGAGGCCGAAGGTATTCTCGCCGAAGATGCGTTCGATGTCCATCGGCGTTCTTTTATGCTCGCCATTGCCGTTGCGGAGGTACTTGGTGGCGGCGAGGAGGTTGTAGTCCTGCTGTTGTTTGTTCATACGGTCGTAGGGATGGTTGGTGAGCGTGCGTCGGGGGAGGGTAGTCGGGCGCCCGGAGTCAGGCCAGTTCTTCCTCGTAGGGGACCAGTTCGGTGGGTTCGATGACGATGCGGCGCGTCTCTTTGAAGGTGCTCAGCACGATGCTCGTCGTCGTGCCGCTGACGCCCGGCCACGACTGGATGCGCGAGAGCAGCCGCTCCAGCGTGGTGGTGTTGCGCGTGCGCACTTTCAGCACGTGCGACCCCTGCCCGGTGACCGAGTGCACCTCCAGCACTTCGTCGAGGCCGCAGGCGTGTTCGATGACCGCCGGGTAGTGCTCCGAGCCGTCGACCGAGACGCGGATGAAGGCCGTGATGTCGATGTGCAGGCGCTTGGCATCGACGACGGCGTGGTAGCCCACGAGCACGCCGCGCTCTTCGAGCTTGCGCATACGCTCGCTGACCGAGGGCACCGAGAGGCCCACTTCCTCGGCGATGGCGTTGCGTTTCATGCGCCCGTTCTCCTGCAAGAGGTTCAGGATCTTGGCGTCGATCTCGTCAATACGCTCCATCGAGTATGCCCTCTTTATTGTCGAATAATCGCAATTTACATAAAACAATTAAATTACACAGCCACTCTCCTTAAAATTTTTAATAAGAAGGGCGTTCGTCCGCCAAAAAAGAAAACGGCTCCCGGCCGCCGCCGACGCCTGCAAGCCGTCCGCCTGCGCCGGCGTGCCGTCCGCCTCCAAGAAAATGAAACGGGATGGTAACGTAGCGGAACGACTTCACGGGAACTTCATTCAAGGGAGGATTACGTCTCACCCACCGGATCGCCAAGACCATGCGGTATCCCCACCTCAACGACACGGAACGTGCCGTGCTCACCTTGATCGAACGACAGGGCGAAGCCGACCTGGAGGACATCCTTGGCATCCTCGACCCGGAACTGGGGATGTATTATCTGCCGGACGTGCTCGACACCCTCTACGCGATGGACATGATTCGCGAAGTGGACATCGGCCGCTACGTCCTGCACGCCGTCCCCGAGCCGGCTTGAGGCCCGCATTCGCCGTTCGGGTCTCCCGTCGTACCCGTTGCCGATGGACCCCCCGCGCCTGCTGGCTGGGGCGGCCCTGTGCCTGCTGCTCTCGGCCTGTTCGGGCGGGCGCGAGGCCGCCGTGCCGCCCCCTACGCCGCCGCCAAAGCCTGCGCCCGTCACGCGGACCGTCCAGGGCTTCCGCATTCAGATTTTGACCACGCCGGAGAAAGCCGCCGCAGACCGGCAGGCGGCGCAGGCGGAATCGTGGTGGAGCACGCTGCCGCCCGGCGAGCGCTCCCCGTACCTCGGCCAGCGGGCGCTGGTGGTGGACGTCGCCTGGAAGCAGCCCTACTACCGCGTGCGGCTGGGCGCCTTCGCCTCGCGGGCGGAAGCCCGGCAGGCGCTGGCGACGGTCAAGCGGCGCTTCCCCGGCGCCTTCCTCGTCCCCGCCCTCGTCACACTCACGCGATGAAACCGTCGCTCGGGGTCGGTCGTCTCTTCTGCGTGACCCTCTGGACTCAAACGCACAAGCAGGATGTCGAAGATTTTGAGAGCGCTGTTGATCTCGGCGGTGGCTACCGGTGTGGCGGCGGTGGTGTTGCGCCTCGTCGCGCCGGAGCCGCCTGCTGCGCCCCGCCCGCCGGCCTCGTCCGGCCCCTACGTCGACGCCGACCACATGACGGCGGAGCAAAAAGACCTGTTGATGCGGGAGCTGGAGACGCAGTTATAGCCTGGCAGATCTGGAAAAAGTTCGCTATGCTTCGGGCGAGCCGTTTTCGAACCATGCACTTTCCGGAGAAGCCATGAAGTCCTCTCTTCGCACGCTGCCGCCGGTGCTGCTGGCGGCGTTGCTGGCGCCGGGCGTCGTCGCGACGCAGGCACAGCCCGCCGTGGCGCCCGCGCCGCCGCACTACGGACACGTCGTGACGCAGGCGCGGGCGATGGTGCAACGCGACCTCGCCGAGAAAGCGTATCCCG
>JBFGTT010000467.1:0-3618 GCA_041565995.1 Rhodothermales bacterium | reverse complement strand
GTGCCGAAGCGGTAGATGCTCTGCGGCGTCAGGCCCAGGTGCCCCATCACCGGGATGCCCGCCCCGATGATGCGTTCGATGGCCGGCACGACCGGCTCGCCGCCTTCGAGTTTGACGGCGTGCGCGCCCGTCTCCTTCATCACGCGGATGGCCGAGACGAGGGCCTTTTTCGAGTCGCCCTGGTAGGAGCCGAAGGGCAGATCCACCACCACGAGCGCCCGCTGCACCGCGCGCACGACGCACTGGGCGTGGTAGATCATCTGGTCGAGCGTGATGGGCAGCGTGGTCTCGTGGCCGGCCATCACGTTGGAGGCCGAGTCGCCCACCAGCAGCACGTCGAGGCCGGCGCCGTCGAGGATGCGGGCCGACGTATAATCGTAGGCCGTCAGCATGGCGATGGGCGTGCCCGTGGCCTTCATCTCTTGCAACGTCTGCGTGGTGACGCGCTTGACGCTGTTGACGGCGAGGGGAAGCGTCTGCGTGCTCATCGGGCGTCCGTGTTTAGGTGTCCGGGTGTCTGGGCGGGGTAGCACGTCAACACCTCAACACCCATGCCTGCGCAGGCAATATACGAACCGGGGCAACGGGCGTTCTGGGCACGAGGGCGCGGCACAGCAAAACGGGCGCCGGAGCCGGAGCCGCGGCCCCGCGCCGGCGCCCGTCGCGCCTTCGGAGGAAGGAGGCGGCGTTCAGTTGGAGGCCTGATCGTCCACCTTGAGGCCCAGCTTGCGCGCCACGTCGGGGGTGATGTCCACCACGGTCTTTTCGTTGACGTAGAGGATGATGGGCTGCACCGGCCCGACGCTGCTGCGCAGCACGATGTCGAGGTTTTTCTCTTTGGCCACCGTCTTGATGGCCGTATCGACGCGCTCGAAGAGGGGCTTGAGCAGTTCACCCTCGCGCTCGGCGAGCTTTTGCTCGCTTTCGGAGGCTTTTTGCTGGATCTCCTGCTGGGCCTGCACCAGTTCCGTCTCGCGCTCCTTGCGGCGCTCCTCCGAGAGCAACGCCTGCTGTTTCTGGTAGCGGTCGAGCTTTTCCTGGTAGCCCTGGTAGAGCGTCTGGAGGGATCCCTGGCTCTGCTCGTACTCCGCCTTCAGTTGCTCCTGTACCTGCTGGTACTCGGGCATGTTGACGATGAGCAGTTCGTGGTCGGTGTACCCGACTTTGAGCGTCTGGGCGCTCGCCTGGAAGGCCGGCAGCATCAGCAGGCCCAGGGCCGCGATGCCGAAAAGTCGCTTTAGCATATCCGCATACGAGGGTGTCTGAAAGGGTCGGGAAGGAGCGTCGGAACCGGCCTCAGCGGTCGGCGCCGCGCCCTGTACTCTCAAGGTCGATGCCAAGTTCTTCGAGGACCTGGTTGCTCAGGTCGTACTGTTCGCGGGCATAGAGGAAAAGGAAGTCGCCGCTCTTGTCGAAGACGTAGTCGTAGCCCTCGGCCGTGGCGACCTCCTCGATGGCGGCCAGCACGCGCTCCTGGATGGGCCTGAGCAGTTGTTCCTGCTGTTTGAACATCTCGCCTTCCGGCCCGAAGTACTGCATCCGGAGCCGTTCGATCTGCTCTTCGGCGCGCGTGATTTCCTCACGTTTGCGCTGGCGTTCTTCCTGCGTGTAGAGCAGTTCGCGGGCCTGATACTCCTGAAACAGGTCGTCCACCTCCCGATTCTGTTTGTCCAGGTCGGCCTGCCACTGCTGCGTCATGCGGTCGATCTTCTGCTGCACCGTGGCGAAGTCGGGCAGTTTGCTGAAGATGTACTCCGAATCGACGTAGGCGATCTTCTGCTGCGCCAGCGCGGCCTGCGGCAGCGTCGGCAGGGCCCAGGCCAGCACGGCGAGGGCGCAGAAAAGCTTCTTCATAGATTTTTTCGATTTAGCCGGTGGCGGGTACGGCGTTGAGCCGGGAGCAAACGTCTACTAAAGCGGACAGTTTCTTCCAACCGGAGCGGCCGCGCCGGCGCAAAAGCCCGTTTCGAGCGGCCCGCCCCGCTACTGGTTGAAGCCCTGCCCGATGGTGAACTGGAAGAGCCAGCGACGCGAGCCGTCGTGGTTCTGCGAAATCGGCTCGAACGGGTCGAAGTTGTAGCCGTAGGTCAGCTCGATCATGCCCAGGATGGGCAGGAACAGGCGCGCGCCGAAGCCGGCCGAGCGGAAAAGCTGCGACGGGTTGTAGGTGCCGAAGCGGTCCCAGGTGTTGGCCGCGTCGAAGAACACGTAGGGGGCGGCCTGCAACTGCGGCGACTGCACGGCCAGCCAGCGCAACTCCGACGTGTAGCGGTTGAGGATCCGCCCGCCGACGGCCTCGCCGTCGCGCCGGGGGCCGAGGGCGCGGGCCGGGTAGCCGCGCATGAAGATGATGTCCTTGCCGAAGTTGTCCTGGAAGCCCTGCGCGTCGAAGGGTGAGCCGCCGACGACGAAGCGCTGGAAGAGGATCTCGTCGCCGGTGAGCGAGCCGATGTAGCCGTAGTCGGTCGAGACGCTGAGCGAGAGCCGCGAGAGCAGCGGCACGTTCCAGCCGGTCTGGAAGCGCCACTTGTGGTACTGGATGAAATCGCCGACGGGCGGCGCGATCTCGAGCGAGAGGCTCATGCTCGATCCGCGCGTGGGGAAGATGGGGTGGTCGAGCGAGTTGCGCGAGAGGCTCTGCGTGACGGTCACCTCCTGGCTGACGCCCAGCGGCAGGGCGCTGGCGCTGACGAGGTTGTCGTTGTTGAAGTACTGGTAGCCCAGCGAGGTGGAGCTGGTGAACTTGTCGTCGGGCCAGCTGAGCCGCTGCTGGTAGAAGACGCTGGCCGAGGTCCGGATGAACTTGCTGTCGGAGGAGCTGGATCTGGTGCCGTAGAACGACCGGATGCCGGAGAAGCGGGTGTGCGAGACGTTGAAGCCGACGGGCGTGGGGCGCCCCCGGAACCACGGCTCGGTGTAGCCGAGGGCGTAGCTCTGGTAGGCGGTGCCGTTGGTTTGCAGGCTCAGCGAGAGGCGCTGCCCGTCGCCCGAGGGCAGCGGCTTCCAGGCGCCCTTCTTGAAGACGTCCTGGATGGAGAAGTTGTTGAAGCCGAAGCGCAGCATCAGCACGAGCCCGAAGCGCCCGTAGGTGCCCGAGAGTTCGAGCTGGTCGCTGCCTACTTCCTCAAACTTGTAGCTCAGATCGACCTCGCGGTGCTCCTGGTCGATGTTGATGCCCGGCCCGGCCGCCAGCGACTCCTGGTCGAAGTAGTTGAGTTGCGAGAGGCGGCGCATGCTCTCCTGGATGGCGTCGCGGCTGAAGGTCTCGCCGGGGACGGTGTAGAGTTCGCGGCGGATGACGTGCTCTTTGGTCTTGGTGTTGCCCGCGATGGTGATCTCGCCGAACTCGAAGACGTCGCCTTCGGAAACGTCGAAGGTCAGGTCGAGCGAGTCGCCCGCCACGACGCGCACCTCCGGCTGCACGCGAAAGAGCATGTAGCCCCGGTTCATGTAGAGGCTCGACACGTCGCTGTTGCGGCGGTTGGCGTAGAGGTTTTGTTCGAGGCGGCTCTCGCTGTAGACGTCGCCCGGCTCGAAGCCGAGCGCCTGCGTCAGCACGGCGTCCGGATAGACGGTGTTGCCCTCCCAGGCGATGTTCCGGACGTGGTAGCGCGGCCC
>JBFGTT010000466.1:0-3622 GCA_041565995.1 Rhodothermales bacterium | reverse complement strand
TTGAGCGCGATCATCGCCAGCACGGCCACCTGCGCCGTGAACGCCTTCGTCGAGGCCACGCCGATTTCGGGGCCGGCGTGCAGGTAGACGCCCGCGTCCGTCTCGCGCGCGATGGTCGAGCCGACGACGTTGCAGACGCCCAGCACCAGCACGCCGCGCCTTTTGGCCTCGCGCACGGCGGCCAGCGTGTCCGCCGTCTCGCCGCTCTGCGAGATCACCAGCACCACGTCGTCCTCGTTCAGGATGGGATCGCGGTAGCGGAACTCCGAGGCGTACTCGACTTCGACGGGGATGCGCGCCAGGTCTTCGATGAGGTACTCGCCCACCAGGCCGGCGTGCCAGGAGGTGCCGCAGGCGGCGATGATGATGCGCCGGGCGGCCCGGAGCCGGTCGAGCACGTCGGCGAGGCCGCCGAGGACGACTGTGTTGTTGTCGAGGGAGATGCGCCCGCGCATGCAGTCTTCGAGCGAGGTGGGCTGCTCCATGATCTCCTTGAGCATGAAGTGCTCGTAGCCGCCCTTTTCGATCTCCTCCAGGTCCCATTCCAACTGGTGCACCTCCTTGACGAGGGGCACGTTGTCGGTGGTGCGGACTTCGTAGCCGGCGCGGCGCAGGATCACCAGTTCGCCGTCGTTGAGGTAGACCACCTGGCGGGTGTGTTCGACCAGCGGCGCGGCGTCGGAGGCCAGGAAGTACTCGCCCTCGCCGACGCCCAGGATCAGCGGGCTACCGTTGCGCGCGGCGATCAAAAGGTCGGGGTCGGCGGCGGAGACGATGGCGATGCCGTAGGTGCCGACGACCTGCGTGAGGGCCTGCCGCACGGCCTCTTCCAGGGGCAGCCCGGTGACCCGCCGCACGTCGTCGATGAGGTGGACGAGGGCCTCGGTGTCGGTCTGGCTGCGGAAGCGGTAGCCTTTCTGTTGCAAGCGTGCGCGCAGGGCGGCGTAGTTCTCGATGATGCCGTTGTGCACGAGTGCGAAATCTTCGGAGGTGTTGGTGTGCGGGTGGGCGTTCTCGTCGCTGGGGAAGCCGTGCGTGGCCCAGCGGGTGTGCCCGATGCCGAGGGTGCCTTCGAGGTGACCGTCTTCGAAGGCGTCGGCCAGTTCTTTTACCTTGCCCTTTTGCTTCTGCACGGCCAGCCTGCCGTCTTCGCCGACGAGGGCGAGGCCGGCGGAGTCATACCCGCGATATTCGAGCCGTTGCAGCCCGGCGATCAACAACGCGCCGGCCTGCCGATGGCCGATGTAGCCTACAATGCCGCACATAGTATTGGTTGATTGGTCCGTGGTCAGTGGTTCGTGGTGCGTTGTAGGGCGTCGCGTTCTCCAGGAGCCTCAACAACGGGCTACGGACCACGAACGACGGACGCCACAGCAACGTCCCCACGAAGCAACGGCATTATGCAGCGGCCACCCAAGGCGACCGTGAAGCAGCCTACGCCGGCTGCGGATCGCGCACGGTGCGATCGATGGCCTGCGCGATGAGCCGGATCTGCTGCATCAGCTCGACGAACTGGTCGAAGAAGAGCGATTGGGGGCCGTCGCTGCGGGCCGAGGGCGGGTCCGGGTGGACTTCGACCATCAGGCCGTCGGCGCCGGCAGCCACGGCAGCGCGCGCCATGGGCGTGACCTGGTCGCGCAGGCCGGTGCCGTGGCTGGGGTCGGCCACGACGGGCAGGTGGCTCTTTTTCTTGACCACCGGAATGGCCGAGAGGTCGAGCGTGTTGCGCGTGTAGGTCTCGAAGGTGCGGATGCCGCGTTCGCAGAGGATCACGTGGGGGTTGCCCTGGCTCATGACGTACTCGGCGGCCATCAGCCACTCTTCGACGGTGGCCGCCGGGCCGCGCTTGAGAAATACCGGCTTGTCGCTGCGGCCGAGTTCTTTGAGCAGGTTGAAGTTCTGCATGTTGCGCGCGCCGACCTGGAAGACGTCGGTGTAGCGATAGATCAGGTCGATCTTGCCGATGTCCATCACCTCGGTGACGGCGTTGAGGCCGTGGCGGTCGGCGGCGGCGCGCAGGTAGCGCAGCCCTTCCTCGCCGAGGCCCTGGAAGGCGTAGGGCGAGGTACGCGGCTTGAAGGCGCCGCCGCGCAGGAACGTCGCGCCGTGGGCGGCCACGTGCGCCGCCGCCGCCTCTATCTGCGCCTCGCTCTCGACCGAGCACGGCCCCGCTATCACCACGATCTCGTCGCCGCCCACCGTTACGCCGCCTACGTCGAAGACGGTGTTTTCTTTCTTCCAGGCGCGGCTGGCGAACTTGTACGGCTCGGTGACGCGGTAGACGTCGGCCACGCCGTCGAGCACCTTGATGTAGCGCGTGTCGAAGTCGGGCTTGACGCCGATGGCACCCAGCACGGTCTGGTTGACGCCGCTGGAGCGGTGTACGTCGAAGCCGTGCCGATTGAGTCGGTCGATGACGGCTTCGATCTGGGCTTCGTCAGCCCCCGGTTCCATTACTACGACCATTCTTTTTCTCTCGCGTTTGCTGACCTTTTCAAAGAAGGGTAATACAAACGTGGAGGACACCCTGAAGGTCCCTGCTCCGCCCTCTGAGAAGCGGATTGACGGCCCCCCGCCTTCCAGGCGATCCGCTATCGTCCCTCCTCAATCCTCGCATCCCGCTCACATTCCCGGAAGGAGCATCACGGCGTTTTGCATCATTCGGGCGGGGCCGACCCAGAACATCCTGTACTGCGTGTTATCGACCAGGAAGACCACCTTGCCGCGCCCCATCGGCTGCACGGCGGCGAAGGCGTTGCCGGCCAGCTTGCGCAGGTTCTTGGGCGAAGCGTAGCCGGCGGCCAGCAGCGTGGCGGCGTCCTGGTCGTAGTAGCCCGCCGTTTGCAGTTGCTCGCTCGGCGTGAGGGCCTCGGCGTTGAAGACGAGGCTGTAGAGGCGTGCGGGCAGGCCGAAGGCGAGCGGGTTGGTTGGGTCGAGGATGCCTCGGAGCGCCGAGCCGGGAATGCGCGCCAGGCCCGTCGAGTCCCGGCGGGCGGCGTAGGGCGTGTAGGCCGCAGGCTCGGGCGCCTTCGCCTCGTCATCGTCCTTCTTCTTCTGCTCGTCCTGGACGGTCTGCACGGCGGTCAGGCCGGACTGGTCTTTGGTGAGGAAGAGGGCGCTGCCCTCGGTGGCGACGAGCGTGCCGCCTTCCTGCACCCACGCCTTCAACCGAGCCGTCTGCGTGGTGTCCAGGACGCTCTTGAGGTTGCCCGCGCCCGGCAGGATCAACACGTCGTACTCGCCGAGTTGGACGGTACGCAGGGCGTCGGCGCGCAGGCGGGTCAGGCCCAGCCCGGTCTCCCGATCGAACAGATACCAGAGCTGCCCGGCGGTGTACGACGAGAACGGCGCGTCGAGCAGCAGCAGCGCCTTCGGCTGCTTGACGGGCCGGCTGTCGCGCGAGGCCAGGTCGATGCCCTCGGCCATGCGCCCGGTGTCCATCCCTATGATCACCACGCCCGCCTCCTCGGCGATGCGCTGCATCTCTTCGGCGGCGGTGGCGCGGCGGTCCGGGTTGCGGCCCAGAAGGATGATCAGCGTACCCTCGGAGAAGGCGCGGGTGCCGTCGTTGAAGGGCTTGCGGGCGGCGCGGACGCGGTAGCCGGCTTCCCACAACTTTGCC
>JBFGTT010000465.1:0-3639 GCA_041565995.1 Rhodothermales bacterium | reverse complement strand
GTCGAGCGCCTGCCGGGCCGGAAATACCGGCTTGGCGGCGAAGGCGGGGCCGTCGTCGCGCAGGTAGCGTTCGAAGGCTTCGTCGTAGGAGGCCACGTGGCCGCCTTGCAGCAGCGCCTCGGCTACGTGGGGCCGCCCGACGGCGCGACCCTGCGCCTGCGCCATCACCGCCTCGAAGGTCACGGGCACGCCGAGGGCGCCGAGTTGCTCGACGATGCGCGCCGCGCGCTGCCGCCGCGCCTGCTGGAACGCCTCCAGGTGCCGCCGCAAGGCTGCGTGGCCGGGATCGAAAAAGTAGCCGAGCAGGTGCACTTCCTCGGCCTCCACCGTCACGCTCAACTCGACGCCGGCGACGACCTCGACGCCGAGGCGCCGCCCGGCCGCCACGGCCGCCTCGATCCCGTCGATGCAGTCGTGGTCGGTGACGGCGAGGGCGTGCAGGCCGCACTGCCGCGCACGGGCCACCAGCTCGTCCGGCGCGAGGTGTCCGTCGGAGCAGCGCGTGTGGGTGTGCAGGTCGGCTCTGCGCGCGTCGAGCATGGGAACCGGGGATCGGGGTGGGGCGGCAAACGCCTCTACAACGCCGCGCCCGCCGTTATGTTTGGCGCGGCGGCGCGGCTTCCGGGCGCCCGGTAAACCGCGCGCGGCCTGCGGCGTTAACGGGCAGTACGGCTACGCCCCGGCGCCGCACGTCGAGGCGGCCGCCGCCGGCAGCAAGCGCCACCTTCGAGCAAGGCCATGAAACGCATGTGGAGTCCCTGGCGGTCGCAACACATCGAGCGGATGGGGGAAGCGGACCCGACGGCCGGCCCGTCGATCTTCGCGAAGCTGGCCCGCGAGGACCAGGACGAGGAAAACCTGATCCTCTGGCGCGGCCGGAACGTCTTCGTCCTGATGAACCGCTACCCGTACAACAACGGCCACCTGATGATCGTACCCTACCGCGAGGTGGAGGCGTACGAGGCGCTGTCGACGGCGGAGCAGCAGGAGATCGCGCAGGCCATCGGGCGGTGCATCCGGTGGTTGCGGCAGGCGCTCAACCCGGAGGGTTTCAACGTGGGGATGAACCTGGGGCTGGCCGCCGGCGCGGGCATCCCCGGCCACCTGCACGTCCACGTCGTGCCGCGCTGGCTGGGCGACACCAACTTCATGCCCACCGTCGGCGAGGTGAAGGTCGTCCCGGAGGCGATGCAGGCCACCTACGCCAGGCTCCGCGCCGCCATCGCCGAAGACGAGGAGCAGACGTAACACCATCGCAGAAGCGGCTTTCTTATTTTGTGAGCCGGCCACGCCCTAACGCCGATTGCCTTTGCCCGCTTCGCCGACACTCAGACCGCCCCTCGATCCTCCGGATGCCGCCGCGGAGCAGGTGCCCTCGAACGGCACGCCTGCCGGGCAAGCGCCGAAGATCTCCGGCTACAGCATCCTCTGGCCGTTGCTGCTGAGCCTGGCGATGCTGGCGTTGATCGGGTACCTGACGTTCGAGCCGGTGGCCTTCGGGCAGATGCTCACCCGGCTGAACCCGTGGCTGCTGGCTGCCGCCGTCGCCACGGTGGCGCTGCGGGTTTTCTTCGGGGGATGGCGGCTGAACTACGTCTCGCACGGGCGGCTGGGGTTTAAGGGCGGCCTCCGGGGCCAGCTCGCCTGGGATTTCTTCTCGAACATCACCCCTTCGACCATCGGCGGCGCCCCCATCGCCACGGCCTTCATCGCGCGGGACCGCCGCCTGCCCCTGGGCGAAGCCACGTCGATCATGCTCTTCTCGATCCTGCTCGACCAGGTGTGGTTCGCCCTCTCGGTGCCGGGCCTGCTCCTGGGCGGGCTGTACCTGGAGATCATCCCGCGCACGCTGGGCGCCGCCGGCTTCTGGGGCTTCACGATTTACTACCTCGGTTTTATGGCCTGGGTGGTGCTCTTCGGCTACTGCACCCTCTTCCGCCCTCAACTGCTGGAGCGGCTCGTCGAGCGCGTCTTTCGGCTCCGGGCGCTGCGGGGGTTCCGCACGCGCGCGCTCGCCGTGATGGCACAGCTTCGGCACCGGGCGGGCATCCTGCGCGCGCAGCCGGCCCGGTTTTACGCCAAAGGCTTTGCGCTGACGCTCGGCGCGTGGCTGCAACGCTACCTGCTGCCGGTCTTCATCCTCTGGAGCGTCTTCCCCGGCCTCGACGGGCTGCTGGTGCTGCTGCGCACCATCGCGCTGACGCTCTGCTCGGTGATCCTGCCCACGCCGGGCGGCGCCGGCGGCCTCGAAGGCCTCTACGCGCTCTTCTTCGGCCCGCCGCTCATCCCCGAAGCCCTCGTAGCCCCGACGCTGCTGACCTGGCGCCTGCTGGGCTACTACGTCTTCATCGCCATCGGCGCGTTCCTGACGATGGACCACGTGCAGCGCACCCTCCACCGGAAGAGGCGGGCCGCCGCCCTGCCCGCCAGCAACGGCCACCGCGACGGCATCCCCGTCCTCCACGAGCACGAAACCATCGAGGGAAAAGGGTGAGTCGGGGGTTGACGGACGAACGACGACGGACGAGCGACGATCTCCTGAAAGTGAAAGCGATGGTCCACCGAGCATCCGGCACGACGCGCGTTACTTCTTGAAGGGCCCCTCCCATCCTCCGCCAGCCGCCATGACCGACTTCTCCCTCGCCGCCCGCCGCGAAGACGTGGACGGCTTCCGGTTCCACGAGGTCCACCCGCACGCGCGCTTCGGCACCGCCAGCGACCGCTACGCCGGCTGGCTCGGGCAGATCTATCCCGAAGACGCCTACGCCGAACAGGTCTCGACGCGCAAGAAACGCCTGGGCGCCGAAACCTACGAGGAGCGCACGCTGCCCATTGCCTCGGTGCGGGACTACTTCGAGCACTTCGGCGTGCTGGAACTCGACTTCACCTTCTACCGCCCTCTGCGCAAGGCCGACGGCGAGCCGGAGAGCAACCTGTTCGTGCTCCAGCAATACGCCGAGCACGCCCCCGAAGAGGCCACCTTCCTGCTGAAAGTCCCGCAGCAGTTCTTCGCCCGGACGCTGCGCCGCAGCCGGGGCGGGGCGGTCGCCTACGAGGACAACCCCGACTTCCTCGACGCAGACGCCTACCTGGCGCGGTTCCACGAGCCGGCCCTGGAGGTGTTGGGCGAGCGTCTGGCGGGTTTTATTTTCGAGCAGGAGTACCAGCGCGTCTCGGAAAGCCCCGACCCGCTGCAAAACGTGGCCGAGTTGGACGCCTTCTTCGGCGCCCTGCCGCCCGACGTGCAGCCCCACCTCGAACTGCGCTCCGAACACCTGTTGACCCCGCCCTACTTCGACTGGCTGGCCGACCGGGGCCTGGGCTTCGTCTTCAGCCACTGGACGTGGCTGCCGCCGTTGCGCAAGCAGTGGCGGCTCTGCGGCGAGCGCTTCACGGCGGCCAACGGAGAGGTCGTCTCGCGCTTGCTGACGCCGCTCAACGTCAAGTACGCCGCCGCCTACGCCGCCGCCTACCCGTTCGACCGGGCCGTGCCCGCCGTCGCCGAGACGCAGCAGGCGCGCGACATGGTGCTCGACGTGGCGGCGCTCGTCTACCAGGCCGAGGCGCAGAACGCGCTGGTGAACGTCATCGCCAACAACCGCGCCTGGGGCAACGCGCCGGCGCTGGCGCAGGCCATCT
>JBFGTT010000464.1:0-3639 GCA_041565995.1 Rhodothermales bacterium | reverse complement strand
CCCGTCGCCGTCCTTGAGGATGTCTTTGCGCTGGATGGGATAGCGCTGGTTGCCCTGGAGGATGTTCTGCGAGCCGACGCCGTTGGGGCCGCGCGCGGCGGGCCGGCTGAAGATCTGGAAGCCCTGCTCCTCCAGCCGGTCGTTGAGCAGCGCCAGCATGAAGTGCCGGAAGGAGCCGTAGAAGGCCGAGTCGCGCCGGGCTTTCCAGAGCGCCGCCTGTTCGGGGCTCTCGGGCGTCATCTCTTCGTAGAGCGGCTCGCCGTCGTACTTGGTGCGCGTGGGCGTGGCGCTGAAATCTTTCAAGAAATACTGGATGCGGTAGCCGAGGGCCTGGTTTTCGATGACCAGCGGGGCGCTTGCCACGGCCCTGAAGTCGCCGCCCTTCGAGGTGAAGTCGAGCACTTCGGGATTGACGATTTTGGTCTGGGCGGCGTTGGGCGTCTCGCCGATGAAAAGCTCCGTGAAGCGCTCCAGGCGCCGGCGCCACCTGGGGTCCTCCTCGCCCGTCACCGTGATTTCTCCGACCTCGATGATGGCCTCTTTGAGCTGGAAGTCGAACGTGTGAAGCTTCGCCTCGCGGATGAACAGGTCGCGGAACTGGGGTTCGTAGCCGACGCGGGAGACGTAGAGCCGGAGGGTGCCCAGCGGCACGCCCACGAGGCGGTAGCGACCCTGGGCGTCGGTGACGGAGCCGTTCATCGAGACGGCGATGAACACGTTGACGTCCGGCAGGGCCTTGCCCGTCGCGGCGTCGGTGACGGCGCCGGCGAGCGTGGCGGCGACCTCCTGGGCCGCGCCGTGCGTGGCCGGCAGCAGCAAGAGCGCGAGGCAAAAGGACAGGCGAGCGGCGTAGGACATGGCGGCGACGTGGCTATCAGGGTCGAAGGGGTCGTTGGGCGAAGGTACGCAAAATTCAGGCCGGGGTCCCGGAGGGGCGGTCAAAAAGGCCCGCGCGCCGGGCGGAGGTCCAGGAACCGCGCCGCCGCCTGATCATGGAACACGTCAGCGGCGCACACGATAGCGAACACCGCCGCACGCTGTGACGGCGCCCGGCTTCGAGGCGGCTAACAGGGTAGGGCCGCACGCCCGCTTTCGTTCCGACCACCAGCCCGCTCGTGGCGGCCCGGCACGCCGCCACGGCGCTTCGATACCTTATGCGATCTCTTTGGATTCTGGCGCTGCTGATCGCCTGGCTCGGCGCCTGTGCGACGGACGCCGCCGCGCAGCCGCACCGGCCCGGCTACCAGTACGTCTACCTGCTCGACTGGCCCCCGGCGCTCTACGAACGCGCCCCGGACGCCGACACCCGCTATCCCTACGACCTGCTGCCCCTGCTCGACCGCCTCTCGCTCGGCTACGCCTACGGCGTCGAAGACGGGCTGCCGGCGCTGGACTTCCTGCTCTCCTGGAAGCCCGGCGCCTACGGCGTCCTCGACAACCGCGTCGTGCCCTTCGACGAACTGCCCGAAGACGTCCGCATCGTCGCCGTTGACCTGCGCGCCGAGGTCTACGTCGAGGACGAACCCGTGGCCGACCTGCGCATTGCCCTCGACAGCCTCTTGCTGGGTGCCGCGCCGGACGAGTACGCCTTCGCCCGCCTGGGCACGCCGTGGGAGGCTGTCTTCGTCAACACCACCGCCGACGACGCCCGCGCCTACTTCGACGCCGGCTTCTCGCTGCGCAACCTGGCCGTCGACCGCATCGCCTTCGCCAGCTTCGAGCAGGAGGCGCCGGACGACGAGCGCGAGCCGGGCGTCGTCTATCCGCCCTACCCGCCCCGCGTGGGCGTCTACCCGCCCGATGTCATCATCTGGGTGGACTGGATCTTCCGGCCCGGCGCAGCCAAGAGCGGCGCCGTAGGGCCGCGCCGGACGCCCCGCGAAGGCGTCGGGCGCGACGTGCCCTCCGACCCCGAACGCCCCCGTACACGAGGCGGCCAGGAGGGCGAGCCGGACGAAGGCGGCGAGGACCGCACCCCCCGCACCCGCACCGGAGAACGCGACGAGGCCGCCGCCGACCGCGACAAAGCCGAGCGACCCCGCCCCGGCAAGTCCGGCAAAAAGACCGACGACGATGACGACGAAGAACTGCTGCCGGCGGCGCTGGCGGGCGTGGCCGCCCTCGGCGTCGTCGCCTTCGTGGGCGGGACCGTCGGCTACTACGGCAACGCCGAGGCCCCCCTCGGCCTGACCTCCGGCTTCGTGCGCCCGGAAGGCGGCGCGCTCTTGCAGGTGGCCGTCAACGAGGCGGTGATCGGAGCCGGCGGACGCGAAAAACTCCTCGGCAAGGTGACCGGGTTCTACGACGTTTTCAAGGCGCCCGTGCAGCCCTCGATGAGCCTCGGCGTGCTGGCCGAGGAGCACGGCGACGACGTCGAACTAACGCCGAGCCTGGCCTTCGGCGCCGTGGGCAACTTCGGCAGAATCCTCCTCTTCGGCGGCTACGACCTGACGGCGGGCGGCGTCGACTTCGGCGTGGCGTTCAATTTTCGGAGCAGGGCGCGCGAGGGAAGGTAGCGGCTCACGTTCTACCCCGCCGCCCGGATGGCCTCCACCGTGGCCGGGTCTTCGAGGCTGCTCACGTCGCCGGGGTCAAGGCCCAGGTAGGCGGCGCGGATCACCCGGCGCATCACCTTGGCGTTGCGCGTCTTGGGCAGCGCCGTCGTGAAGAGCAGCGCGCGGGGCTTGAGCGGCTTGCCCAACTCGTCCGTCACCCGCCTGATGAGGGCGGCGCGGAGGGCGTCGGAGGGCGCTTGGCCGGGCTTGAGTACCACGTAGGTCACCAGCGCCTCGCCCTTGACCTCGTCCGGCACGCCGATGGCGGCGCTCTCGGCGACGGCCTCGTGGGCGTTGAGCAGCGCCTCGACCTCCGCCGGCCCCAGGCGCTTGCCGGCCACCTTGATCGTGTCGTCCGAGCGGCCCAGGATGTACCAGAGGCCGTCGCGGTCGATGGCGGCGAAGTCGCCGTGGAGCCATACGTCGGGGAAGCGGCGCCAGTAGGTGTCGAGGTAGCGCTGCTCGTCCTGCCAGAAGCCGCGCGTCATGCCGATCCAGGGCTTGCGCAGGACCAGCTCGCCGACTTCGCCGCGCACGGGGCGGCCCTCGGCGTCCACCACGTCGGCGTCCATGCCGGGGACGGGGCCGGAGAAGGCGCAGGGCTTGAGCGGCTTGAAGAAGTTGCCGCAGAGGATGCCGCCGCTGATCTCGGTGCCGCCGCTGTAGTTGAGGATCGGTTTCTCGCCGCCCAGGACGTGCCGGAAGCACCACCACCACGAGTCGGGATCCCACGGGCTGCCCGTCGAGCCGACGGCGCGCAGGCGCGAGAGGTCGTGCCGGGCGACGGGGTCGGGGCCGTGCGTCTTGAGTGCGCGGATCAACACGGGCGAGACGCCGAGGTGCGTCACGGCGTGGTCTTCGACGAGTTGCCAGACGCGGTCCGGGCCGGGGTAGTCGGGGGCGCCGTCGTAGAAGACCATCGTAGCGCCGAGAGCGAGTGTGCCGAAGACGAGCCACGGCCCCATCATCCAGCCCATGTCGGTCATCCAGTACATGCACTCCTCGGGCTTGAGGTCCATCGCGTGGTACATGTCCTGGGCGCCCTTGACGGGGAAGCCGCAGTGGGTGTGGACGGCGCCCTTGG
>JBFGTT010000463.1:0-3642 GCA_041565995.1 Rhodothermales bacterium | reverse complement strand
GGAAGCGCGCCCCCGCCGGGGCCTCGTCGAGCGGGAGGCTGTAGCCGTTCCAGGCGACGAGTTCGAGCGCGGGGTCGTAGAGTTCGACGGCCCATCGCTCGGGCAGGGTCAGCGCTGCGAAGCGCCGCACCAGCGGCTCGGTGCCCGCGTCGTCGGCTTCGAGCAACCGCTCGCGCAACGCCCGGACCACCTCCGGCTCCCCGGCCAACGCCTTCCCCTGCGCCAGCAACGCCTGCTGCATCTGGCCGAACTGCTGCGTGACGTAGGCCAGCGCCTCGGCCACGGCGGCCTCTTGCTGCGCCTGCGCCGTGGCCGCCACGTGCGCCACCCCCCAGGCGCGCAACCCCAGCGTGGCGGCCATCGCCAGCACCAGAAAGGCGACGACGCCGAGGTAGCGCCTGCCGGGAAAAGGCTTCGGCGGGTGATGTCCGGGGCGCTGAGCCATCGAGGGGGCGGCGATCCGAGGGCTGGATAGGCGAGCGAAGGGAGCCGGGAGCTACTCACGCAGGTGTTCTTCGATGCGGATCTCGCGCAGCTCCCACTGTGCCTCTTTCAGACGAAGACGAAGGTACACCTGGAACGGGCGCTCCGCTTGTTTGCAGCGATACTGCCCGGCGGCGATCCAACTGCCGTCAGTCCTCGACTCGCTCTGCAACGCGAAGGCTTCGGGGGGGTATTCCCGGAAGAAATCCTGCATCACGTAGGTAGCCTGCGCCCGGCTGTAGAGCTTGCCGCGTCCCAGCAGGGCGATCTCCACGCGGTCGGCGGCGGCGGCGAGCAGCGCGTGCGCGTTGCCAGCCACGAAGGCCCGCTGAAGCCGGGGCAGCGCCTCCTGCTGCGCCGCCGCCTGCCCCACCGGGAGCAGCAAGAGCAACGCGGCGGCGAAACACGCCCTCGGCGACCGGTACGCTAGCCTCGGCATGGCGCTCGTTCTCTTCGTTAGAAAGGCTGTGGAGCGGACGCCCGGCTTGTACGTTCCGGCGTCGGTGCTGCTTCCCGCAAGGTAGCAAAAAGCGAACCGCCGCGCGAAATGTGGCGATGCAGCCCTCCACGACGACGGCACTGTCAGCTTTTATGGACGTTTGAGGAGACGGCGATGCGCCTTCCTGCTGGTTTTGCGCCGCGAATGTGTTAAGTTCCGCACGTGCAACCCGCCTGCGGGCCTGCCTGCCCGCTGCGCGCGTCGCCGCAACCACGCCCTGAACCCCATGCCTCGTACACTGATCACCGGAGGCGCCGGCTTCCTCGGCTCCCACCTTTGCGACCGCCTGCTCGCAGATGGCCACGAGGTCATCTGCATGGACAATTTCATCACCGGCACCCCCGACAACGTCGCCCACCTGGTCGGCCAGGCACACTTCCAGCTCATCAAATACGACGTCACCAACTTCATCTACGTCGCCGGGCCGCTCGACTACGTGCTGCACTTTGCCAGCCCGGCCTCGCCGCTGGACTATCTCCAGTACCCCATCCAGACGCTCAAGGTGGGCGCGTTGGGCACGCACAAGGCCCTCGGCTTGGCCAAGGCCAAAGGCGCGCGCTTCCTGCTGGCCTCCACCAGCGAAGTCTACGGCGACCCGCTGACGCACCCGCAGCCCGAATCCTACTGGGGCAATGTCAATCCGGTGGGGCTGCGCGGCGTCTACGACGAGGCCAAGCGCTTCGCCGAAGCCATGACGATGGCCTATCACCGCTACCACGGCATGGACACGCGCATCGCCCGCATCTTCAACAGCTTCGGCCCCCGCATGCGCCTCAACGACGGGCGCGCGCTGCCCACGTTCATGCGCCAGGCTCTCCAGGGCGAGCCGCTGACGGTCTACGGCGACGGCAGCCAGACGCGCTCGTTCACCTACGTCGCCGACACCGTCGAGGGCCTCGTGCGCCTGCTGCTCAGCGGCGTCGTCGATCCCGTCAACATCGGCAACCCGGAGGAGATCACCATCCTCGAGTTCGCCCGCGAGATCATCGCCCTGACGGGCAGCCGCAGCGACATCGTCTTCCACCCCCTGCCCGACGACGATCCCCAGATTCGCCAGCCCGACATCAGCCGCGCGCGCCAGAAGCTCGGCTGGCAGCCGTCCGTGAGCCGCGCCGAGGGGCTGCTGCTGACGCTCTCGTACGTCCGCGAGCAGCTTCAAAAGCAGCAGCCGTGATTCAGACGACGCGGTAGGGGATCTCGAGGCCGTCGAGGGCGGCCAGGACGGCTTCGGCGGCCATGCGCGCCATCGCCGTGCGCGCCTCGACGGTGGCACTGCCCAGGTGCGGAGCCACCACCACGCCCGGATGCACCAGCAGCGCCGGATGCACCGCCGGCTCGCGCTCGAACACGTCGAGGCCGGCCCCGGCCAGTTGCCCAGCCTCCAGTGCCTCGGCCAGCGCCGCCTCGTCGACGATGGCCCCCCGGGCGGTGTTGACCAGCAGCGCCGAGGGCTTCATCCGGGCGAAGGCTGCGGCGTCGAAGAGGTGGCGGCTCTCGGCGTTGAGGGCACAGTGCAGCGAGACGACGTCGCTCCGCTCCAGCAGTTCTTCGAACGAGACGTAGCGCGCGCTCAGCAGCCGCTCGACGCTCGGATTGGCGCGGCGGCGGCTGAAGTAGCAAACCTGCATGCCGAAGCCGAGCGCCCGGCGAGCCATCGCCGCCCCGATGCGCCCCAGCCCGACGATGCCGAGCGTCTTGCCGCGCAGTTCCAGGCCCAGCAGCATCGTCGTCTCCCAGCGCCTGAAGCCGCCCTCGCGCACGACCTGCTCGGCCTGGCGCAGGTGGCGAGCCACGGCCAGCAGCAGCGCGAAGGCGAAGTCGGCGGTGGCGTCGGTGAGCACGTCGGGGGTATTGGTGACGACGAGGCCGTGGGCGCGGGCGGCCTCAAGGTCGATGTTGTCGGTGCCGACGCCGAACTGGGCGACGACGCGGAGGTGGGTCGAGGCGGCCAGCACCCGCGCCGAGACGGGATCGACGACGGTGGAGATGAGCGCCTCGGCGCCCTGGGCCAGCGCAATCAGCCGATCCTCGTCGGCCTCACCCTGCGCGGCGGGATCGTAGACTTCGACGTGATGGCGCCGCCGCAGGTCGGCCAGGCCGGCTTCGGGCAGCGGGCGCGTGACGGCAACGTGAGCCATAGCGGATGCGGGCACGGATGGAGGAGAAGGCGCGTTCCCTGCAAACCTAAACCTTGCGCAGGCGCTAAACTGGAAATTTTTCTTTAATGAGACACTTTTTGCGCGATACTCCCAGCTACCAGCCCCCAGGATCCCAGGATTATCGAGCCATAAACCGGTGTCATGGCGAAAGCAACCGCTTCGATTGCTACGAAGCTGATCCAGATATTTTTTAGAAATCCGGACCGGGCGGACGGGCGCGCGCTCTCGCGGGCGACGGCGCTGCGCGTGGGGCTGCTCTTCGGCCCGACGGCCTTCCTGCTGACGTTGCTGCGCCTGACCGAGCACTCGCTGCTCAACACCACCGGCGCGCGGGCGCTCGGCGAGCTGTTCTGGAACATGGCGCCGCCGCCCTTCCTGACCGTCCTGCTGACGCTGGCGCTGGGCTGGCTGGCGCACCGCGCCTGGCCCTACGTCCGCCCGGTGTGGCTCGTCGCGGGCACGCTGATCCTGGGCGTCGGGCTGATGCTCTGGGCGGTGTTC
>JBFGTT010000462.1:0-3646 GCA_041565995.1 Rhodothermales bacterium | reverse complement strand
TGGCATTGCAGCCCACCCCGCTCGCCGACGACCAGGCCGACGATCAGGCGCTCCCGCCCGCCGAGACGGCAAGCGCCGCCACGCCGCCACCCGACGAGGCGCCCGCCGCTGCCATTCCGAGAGTGCAGGAAAACCGCCCGCCCACGGCCTCCGCGTCGCCTACCCCGCCCCCCGAAGTCGCCGACGAGCCGGAGGCCGCGCCGCCCGCCGTGGGCGACCTGCAGATCACCTCGCAACCCTCCGGTGCCTCGGTGTTCCTGGGCCAGGAGCAACTCGGCGTCACGCCGCTCCGCGTCAGCGACGTGCCGGCCGGGCCGCAGCAGGTCACCCTCCGCCTCGACGGCTACGAGGTCTTCACGGCCTCCGTCACGGTGCAGCCGCAGCAGGACAACACCTTCAACGGACAGCTCCGGCAAAGCCTCGGCACGCTCAAGATTCTGGCCATACCCTGGGGGTCGATCTACATCGACGGAGAACTGCGCAAGCGCGAGACGAACATCTGGTACACTGCCCAACTGCCGCCGGGCGTCTACCGCGTACGCGTGGAACACCCGGCGCTGGGCAAGTGGGAAAACCGGGTTAGCGTCGTGGCCGACAAGGAGGAAGAGGTGGTGGTAGACTTCAACGCACAGGGCCGCCAGCAAAACTGAACCACGCGCCGGGATGCCATCCCTCCCCAGACATCGGCTTTTCGCAGGCGGGGCGCTCCTGGCCGCGCTGATCCTCGGCAGCGCTCCGGATGCCGCCGCGCAGCCCCGCGAAAAATGCACGCAGGAGCGGCAGGAGGCGGAAAATCACTACCTGGAGGGACGCTTCGCCGAGGCCGTGGCCCTGTTGCAGACGTGCCTGCGCCGCGAGACGCTCTTCCTCGACGAAGCCGTCGCCGTCTACCGCCTGCTGGGCCTGGCCCACCTCAACGGGGGCGAGCCGGAACAGGCGCAGGCCGCCGTCGCCGACCTGCTGGACCTCGTGCCGACGTATGAAGCGGACCCGGTGCAGGATCCGCCGTCGTACACGGCGCTGGTCAACCTCGCCCGCGAAGAGCGACGCGCAGCGGAAGAGCAACGCGCAGCGGAAGAGCGGCGCGCCGAGGCGGAGCCGCCGCAGATCGCGCCGCCGGAGCCGCCGGTGACGGCAGCCGAAGAGCGCCCGCCGCCGTCGGCGTTGCGCGGCGCCAAGACGTGGCTGCTCGCCACAGGCGGCGCCGTCGTCGTCTTCACGGCGGTGGCCCTGACCCTCGCCGGCGGCTCGGACGGCGGCTAGGCGCTCAGGGCTTCTCCGTCAGCGCCGCGATGCCGGGCAACGTCTTGCCTTCGAGGAATTCGAGCATGGCGCCGCCGCCCGTGGAGACGTGGCTGACAGCCTCGGCATAGCCGGCCTGCGTGACGGCCGCCACCGAGTCGCCGCCGCCCACGACGGTCGTAGCCCCGGCTTGCGTCGCCTGCCCGAGCGCCTCGGCCACGGCGAAGGTGCCGCCGGCAAAATTCGGCATCTCAAAGACGCCCATCGGACCGTTCCAGACGATGGTCTGCGCCGCCAGCAGCCGGGCGCGGTAGGCCGCCACCGTGGCCGGACCGATGTCCAGGCCCATCTCGCCCTCGCCGATGTCGCCCTCGACCGTGCGGCGCGGGGCGTCGTTGTCGAAGGCCCGCGCAACCACGTGATCGACGGGCAGGTGGATCTTACCGCCGGCCTGCTCGTAGAGCGCCCGCGCTACGTCCAGCTTGTCGTCCTCCACGCGCGAGGCGCCGACGCCGTGGCCGAGCGCCTTGAGGAACGTGTAACTCATCGCCCCGCCCACGAGCAACGTATCGACCTTGCCGAGCAGGTTCTCGATCAGGCCGATCTTGTCGGACACTTTGGCCCCGCCGAGCACCGCCACGAACGGATGCTCCGGCGCTTCGAGCACCCGGCCCAGGTAGTCGACCTCGCGCTGGAGCAGGTAGCCCATCGCCGCCTGCGCCACGAAATGCGTGACGCCCTCGGTAGAGGCGTGCGCGCGGTGCGCCGAGCCGAAGGCGTCGTTGACGTACACGTCGGCCAGTTGCGCCAGGAGGGCCGCGAAGGCCGGGTCGTTGTCGGTCTCGCCGGGGTAGAAACGCGTGTTTTCGAGCAGGACGACGCTGCCTTCGGGCATGCTCCGGATGGTCTTCTGCACCACCTCGCCCGTGGTGTTGCTGACGAAGCGGACGCGCTCGCCCAACACCTGCTCCAGGTGCTCGGCCACCGGCGAGAGGCTGTACTGCGGGTCGGGCTTGCCCTTGGGACGGCCCAGGTGGCTCAGCAGGATGGCCCGCCCGCCAGCCTGCGTGACGGCCCGAATGGTGGGCAGCGCCGCCCGGATCCGCGTGTCGTCGGTGACCACCTGCCGACCGTCTTCGCCGGCTTCGAGCGGCACGTTGAAATCGACGCGCACCAGCACACGCTTGCCGCGCACGTCCAGGTCGTCGAGGGTCAGTTTAGGCATAGGGTTCTTGAAGGACGTGGGGGGAGGGGCGTGTCGACGGGTGGAGAGCCTGCCCCGGACTTGATCCGGGGGGTGGACGAGATCAAGCTTCGTCCTCTCGTTCTCTCGTCCATATACGTGCCCGTGAAAAAGGGAGAACGAAGCGGACTTCGCCCTCCCTTTCGGAAACGGATGCCGGGCGCCTCAGGCGGGCACCGCCACCTGCATCAGCTTGGCGGCGATGTCCACGGTGCGGTTGGCGTAGCCCCACTCGTTGTCGTACCAGCCGACGACCTTCACCAGCGTGCCGTCGGCCATCGTCGAGAGGCTGTCGAAGATGGTCGAGTGCGGGTTGTGGATGATGTCGCAGGAGACGATGGGATCCTCCGTGTATTCGATGATGCCCTTGAAGCCGGCGCCGGCAGCCTGCCGGAAGAGGCCGTTGACCTCCTCGGCGCTCGTCGCGCGTTCGAGCACGACGGTCAGGTCCGTCAACGAGCCGTCGGGGATGGGCACCCGCAGGGCCATCCCGTCGAGCCGACCCTTCAGATGCGGCAGCACCAACCCGACGGCCTTGGCCGCGCCGGTGGTCGTCGGGACGATAGAGACGGCGGCGGCGCGGGCGCGGCGCAGGTCGCTGTGCGGGGCGTCCTGGATGCGCTGATCCGCCGTGTAGGCGTGCACCGTCGTCATAAAGCCCTGCACCACGCCAAAGGCGTCGTCGAGCACCTTGACCATCGGAGCCAGGCAGTTGGTCGTGCAACTGGCGTTCGAGATGACCTCCTCGTCGCCGGTGAGCTGGTCGTCGTTGACGCCCAGCACCACCGTCGCGTCGACGTCGCCCTTGGCCGGAGCCGAGATGACCACCTTCTTGGCGCCGCCCTGCAGGTGCAGCGCCGCCTTCTCGCGCGAGCGAAAGACGCCGGTCGATTCGATGACCACGTCGCAGCCGAGGTCGCCCCAGGGCAGTTGCGCGGGGTCTTTCTCGCTGAAAACGCGGAAGCGGTCGCTGCCGATGACCAGGTCGCTGCCCTGGGCGCTCACGGCGCCGGGGTAGCTACCGTGGATCGAGTCGTACTTGAACAGATGCGCCAGCGTGGCGGCGTCGGTCAGGTCGTTGACGGCCACCACGTCGAACGTGTCGAGGCCGCGTTCGAGGATGGCGCGCAGGACCAGCCGCCCGATGCGCCCGAAGCCGTT
>JBFGTT010000461.1:0-3667 GCA_041565995.1 Rhodothermales bacterium | reverse complement strand
TCGCCGCTCTGCACCGTGATGCGCGGGTTGGCGACGGTCTCGCCGACGCCCTGGGTTTCGAGGAAGCGGAAGAGGCGCGTGAGCGTGGCCACGTCGAACTGGTCGGGCATGATCAGGTAGTTGTCGACGGAGTTGGCCAGGTCGTCGGTCTTGAGGAAGAAGCGCGGGATGGCGCCCTGCTGGCCGTCGCCGGTGCCCGTGCCGCCGCCGGTGCCGCCGGTCTGGCCGCCGCTGGCCGTCTCGCCGCCGAAGAAGACGTTCCAGTCGACGCCCAGGTCGCGCGCACGGTTTTTGTTGACCGAGAAGAGCACGGCGTTGATCTGGATCTCGCGCGTGTCGAGCGTGGCCGGGATGGCGGCCGTCGGGGCGAGTTTGCCGCCGGGGGCCTCGACCATCACCTGGGGTTCGGGCGGGGCCTGTTCGATGAGGAAGTAGCGGTCGGTTTCGCGGTAGATGAGGCCGTTGAAGCGCAGCACGAGGTCGAGCGCGTCGAAGAAGTGCATGCCGGCGATGGAGACGCCGATGGGTTGGCGGCGCGAGTCGGGGTCGATGACCTCTTTGCCGGTGACGCGGGAGAAGATGGGGTTGAGGAAGTCGACGAACTGGTTGAAGGGGGTTTCGGGTCGGAAGGAGACGAGTTGATCGGGCGGGATGTAGCCTCGGATCTGTCGTTGGGGGGGGATGTCCTGGGCCTGCGCCGGTGTGCCGACGAGCAGGGGCGTCGCCAGCAAGAGCGTCAGGATGAGCATACCGGGGTACGAACGCGATGTTTTCATGAGGAGGCCTCTACGTTTGCGCGCTCCGCAGCGGGAGACGGGGGTACGGGGGGTCGCGCCCTCGGCGGGCGAGTGAACGGGCAGCCCGTTGCGAACATGCATTAATCGACCGGGGGTGCCAGGCGGATCGATCCGAGGGCCTGCCGGTAGCGCTCGCCGGTTTGCAGGTAGATCTCCACCTCGTCGATGATGCCGCCCTTGTTGAGGCGGGCCTTGACGCGCCCTTCGATGGGATCGATCTCCATGATCTGGCCCAGGTACACGTCGTCGCCGACGCCCACGGAGCGGAACTGCTCGCCTTCTCTGAAGATGGCCTGCTCGCCGACGGTCGAGACCAGCGTAGCCTGCTCCAGGTTGATCAGGCCGTAGGTGTTGGGAGGCAGTTGCTCCATGATGAGCGGGAAGAACGGGTTGACGGCCGGGCGCGTCTCGGGCAGCACGTCCAGCGGCACGGGGGGCCGGGCGCTCTGGGCGCGGCTCACCGGCAGGTCCTCGGCTTCACGCGCGTCGTCGGCGCCGTCGGCGGGTGCGCTCATGCCCTCGGCGCCGCCGTAGATGGCGTCGAGTTGCATTTGGAAGGAGACCATCACCTTGAGTTCCTCCCGGCCCGATTCCTTGTCTTCGGTGATCAGGTCCATGTGCACCAGCGTCAGCTCGGGGATGCGGTAGAAGAAGCGGTTGTTTTCCATCTCCCAGACGATCCGGTAGAGTTCCGAGAAGTAGCCGCGCCCGCTGATGTTAAAGCTGTGGAAGCTGTACTCGCCCGTGCTCTCGGTGCCTGCGTGGGCGACGTCGAAGACCTCGAAGCCCGTCTTGGTCACCTCGTTGAGGTAGCCGATGACCTCGGGGCTGGTGAGTTGCTGCGGGATCACCTTGTAGCGTGCCCGCCACTTGCGCAGCGCCACGTCGGCCTGTTCCGACGACGAAGACAGCTCCGTCTCGAGCGAAGTCAGCTCGGCCTGTTTGAGCCGGATCACCTTCTCGGCCTTCTCGACGCGGGCCAGCTCGTCGGGCTGTTTGACCGCCGTGATGTAGAGGCCCGCCGCGACAATGAACACCCAGACGACCGCCAGGATGATGATGTTGTAGAGAACCTTGGTAGGCATAACCGGGGAGACAATAAGTGGCAGGGGGGAGACCGGGCCTCAGGGTTGCTGCGCCGGCAGCACCGCCGACGTGACCGGCACGCTCTCGGCGGCGGCCTGCTCGGCGGCGGCCACCTGCTCGCGCAGGTACCTGGCCGCCTCGGGCAACCCGTTTTCGAGAGACATACTCAGCTTGAATGAGAAGACGGGCCATTCGCGGATCTCGGAAAACGTAAGCGACGAGATGGTGCCGCCGAGGCGCTCGGCCAGTTCCACGACGCGGTCTCGCGCCGTGGCGTTGCCCGAGAGTTCGAGGCCGTCGGCGCGGGGGTTCCAGCTCTCGATCCAGATGCCTGTGACGCCGGCGACCTCCTTCGAGGTCTTCTCCAGCGCCCGGCTCCACTTGTCGCTGCCCTGGAGCAGTCCTTCGAGCACGTTGATGGCGCGCATGTAGCGGGCGTGGACGGCCTGGAGGCTGTCGATGCGGCCCTGGAGCGTCTTGGCGTCCGTCGTCACCGGCCCCGCCGTAGCCTGGAACTCCTGGATGCTGCGCTGGTGGGCGCTGATCTGTTTCTCCATGGTGAAGTAGCGCCCCATGAAGTAGAGCACCGAGCAGAAGAGCAGCACGTAGAGCGCCAGCACGTGCCAGGTCACCGGCAGGTTGAACTGCCGCCGGAGCAACTGTCTGGGCAGCAGGTTGACGTCCTCGAAGACGTCCCGGTAGCGCGCGTCGTCGGCCAGGCGCAACCCGACGCCGACGGCGGGCAGCACGGCGCCGGCGGCGACCTCGGTGCGCATCTCGTCGTCGAACTCGGGCACGTACTGCCGGAGGGATTCGACGCGGGCGTCGGGGAAGAACATTTCGAAGCTCTCGACGAGGTCGTCCTCGCGCTCTTCGCTGAGCAGGAGCACGTGCTGCACTTCGCCGATGCCGTATTCGTCCTGGAGCAGCAGCACGCGGCTGCAGATGGTCTCGGGGGCTTCGTAGGCGGTCAGCGAGCGCAGGGTTTCGCTCTGCCGGAGCACGTCGTCCTGCACGAAGAGCACGAGCGTGTCTTCGGCGCCGGCGCGCACGATGAGCGTGTTGTGGGCTTCGGGGCCGGCCTCGTCGTCTTCGTCGCGGCGCTTACGGGGTTTGAGGTTGCGCGTGGCGCGTGCCAGGCCCAGGTAGAGCGGCACCTCGGTGTCGAGCAGGCGGACGGTGGGCATGCGCCGGCCCTGCTGCTCGCGCATGGTGCGCAGCGTCGAGGCGACCGGATCGAGCGCCTTGGGGAAGACGGCCAGGTAGCGCTGCAGCCCCTCCTCCGAGGGCATCATCGGCAGGAAGGCCACGCACTCTTCGTTGAAGCCGCCGTTGTGTTGCTGCCCCAGCAGTTCGAGCAGGTCGCTGCGGCTGGCGGCTTTTTGCTTTTTGGGTTTGTCGCCCTTTTTCTCCTCGCCGTTGCGGGTGCGGGTCTCGCGGAGCACGCGCAGCTCCACCTGGTTGACCTCGGAGGTGCCGGCGCAGAAGGCCACCACGGGGTCGGCATAGCCGGCGTCGCGGCACTCGGCCAGGATGTCGCCCAGTTCGAGCACGAACGTGGCGGCGAGGTCTTTCTTTTCGGGGTTGTGGTCGGCTGCGCCGGCGCCCTCAAGCCCGCTGAACTCGGAGCTGAGGAACATGTGCTCGGCCATGGAGCCGGTGTCGGAAAACTGGACCGAGAAGTCGGCCTCGTCCTCCGACTTCTGCATGTCGGGGACGGTAGGCGCCTGGGTGGCGGCGAAGCGGGAGGTACGCTGCCGCGTGAACCGCCGGAGCACCTGTAC
>JBFGTT010000460.1:0-3668 GCA_041565995.1 Rhodothermales bacterium | reverse complement strand
GCGCTGCACAACCGCGCCGGGGTCTGCCAGGACTTCGCCCACATCTTCATCGCGCTGGTGCGCCGGCTGGGCATCCCGTGCCGGTACGTCAGCGGCTACCTCTTCCATCGCACCGAAAAAAACGACCGTTCGGCGCCGGACGGCTCGCACGCCTGGGCCGAGGCGCTGCTGCCTGGCCTCGGCTGGGTGGGCTTCGACCCGACCAACGACCTCGTCGCCGGCCAGCGGCACATCCGCGTAGCCCTCGGACGCGACTACGCCGACGTGCCGCCCACGCGCGGCGTCTTCAAGGGGCACGCCAAGAGCGCCTTGCGCGTGGGCGTGCAGGTCCTGCCGGCCCGCCATCCCGTCAAGGACGAAGCGGGGTTGGCGTTGTTGCCCGTCACGCAAAACCCGCAGCCCCGCGTGCCGGCGGCGCCGCCGCCGTCGCAGCAGCAGTGACGCAGGGCGGCGGCCTCCAACCGGTCAGGGCGTGGATTCCGTCTTGCGGTTGCCCTTGATGGGTACGTCCACGCCGAAGGCGCCGACGTTCATCAGGCCGTCGAAGGCGTCGCCCTCGACGGTGGCCGTCACCGAGAGGATCCCGTACTGCCCGCTGTCGAACTTGAAGGTGAGCGTTGAGCCGTCGAAGGAGAGGTCTTCCAGGGGAGCGGACTCGTCGGGCTGCTCGCTGCTGGCGATGGCGCCGGTGAGCGCCTCTTCGACCTCGGCAAAGGTGAGCGTGCCGGTGAAGACGCCCTGCGGCGTGTCGATGGAGTAGGCCCAGGCGCCGGCCAGCGGATGCGGCGCCCGCGCGGCTTCGCGGGATCCGGCGCACCCGGCCAGCAGCGTTGCGGCTACGAGCAGCAGGAGCGGGAAGCGGGTTGATGTGGTCATTGTTCGTGCGATTTCGTCGGCAGGAAGGCGAGGCGCGCGGGGCAAGGCCCGCACTCAAGGATACGGAAAAGCGGGGGAGGGAAAAAGGAGGCGCCCTGCACCCCGTCTACCCGTAACCCAAGGTGCACGCCGTGGCGCTTACTCGTTGCGCGATGCGACGCGGAGAAGGGGCGACGTGGGGAACAGACCACGCTCCGCGTCTGCGCGTCTCCTTCAATCCGTCCCTACGTCCACACGTACTTCACGGACGCCGGGCCTGCGGCACGAGCGAGGTGAGCGAGGCGATGCGGACGGGCCGGCCGGTCTGCACGCTCTTGCGGGCGGCCACGCCCAGCAGGATGGACATGGCGCCGTCGCGGACGCCGGCAGCCTGGCCGTAGGGGTCCGGGGCGTGCGGATCCTTGAAGATCCGGTCGCGCAGGAGGTCGTCGCCGCCGCCGTGGCCGCCGCCGCTGTGGGGCACGCGGACGAACTGCGTCTTGCCGAAGTTGTCCGTCACGCGGATTTCGTCGTAGGGGGCGGCCTGCCACGGCTGGCGTTCTTTGATCCAGGCGTCTATCCGCCCGGCGGTGCCGTTGAAGGCGATGCGGTAGCCTTCGTAGGGCGAGTAGGTGGTGCACGAGTAGCTGACCTGCACGCCGTTGGCGTACTTGATCTGCGCGGCCATCTTGTCGTAGATGTCGATCTCGTCGGACCAGACGCAGCCGTCGCGCAGGTAGCCGTCGTGGTGCTCGTTTTCGACGTAGAGGTCCACGAGGAGGCGGTCCCTGGTGATGTCCCAGTAGTGCCGGCACTGGTCTTTGAAGGGGCAGCCCCGGCAGTTCGTGTGGCGGAAGAGATGGTTTTTGCCGTAGTACTCGAGCGCGCCGTAGGCGAAGACCTCCTGCGGCTCGGCGTTGAGCCACCAGTTGAGCAGGTCGAAGTGGTGGGTGGCTTTGTGGACGAACAGGGTGCCGGAGAAGCGTTCTTTGCCGTGCCAGCGGCGGAAGTAGTCGGCGCCGTGGTAGACGTCGAGGTACCAGTGGAAATCGACCGAGGTGACCGTGCCGATGCGGTTTTGCATCAACAGTTCTTTGATCTGCCGCCGGTGGGGAGCGTAGCGGTAGTTGAACGTCACGGTCACGTCCCGGCCCGTGCGTTTCTGCGCGTCGAGGATGGCCTGGCATTTGGCCTCGTCGGTGGTCATCGGTTTTTCGGTGATGACGTCGCAGCCCATCTCCATCGCCTGGATGATGAAGGCGTCGTGGGTGCTGTCGACGGTGCAGACGATGACGCGGTCGGGCCGGGTCCGGCGGATCATCTCGGCGAAGTCAGTGAAGGTGGGGCACTCGACGCCGATGTAGTTTTTGGCGAAGGCCAGGCGGCCGGGGTTGGCGTCGCAGAGGCCCACGAAGGTCACGTCGTCGGCGTAGTGGCGCACCAGGTCGCGGCCCCACATCGTGACGCCCCGGATGCCGGTGCCCACCAGCGCCACGCGCGTCGGGGCACGGGGGTGCCGCCCGGCGGCGGGCGCCAGCGGCCCGGCCAGCATCGAGGCGGCCACCGCGCCGCCGCCGGCCTTGAGGAAGGCTCTGCGAGACATTCCGTGTGACTCGTTCGGCATGGCAAATCCTCCCGGTTGACGTTCGGAGACGGGCTGGCAGGGTGCTGACCCGGGGCGCTCAGAGTTTCGGCTCCCAGCCCGGTTCGTAATCGCGGCTCCAGAGGCCCTGGGCCGCCTCGTCGTCGAGGATGCGGCCCGTGGCAGGGTCGCAGCGCAGCGACCGGCCGACGCGCTGGGCGATGTTGCCCAGGTGGCACAGCAGCACGCTCTTGTGGCCCTCGTCGATGGGCGCGCTGGGCGCTGCCTCGCCCCGGACGGCCTGCACGAAGTTGAGCACGTGCAGGTCGGTGAGGCTGCCGCCGCCGCGCGTGTCGAGGCCCTCGTCGGCGCCCTGGCGGACGTTGCGCCGGAGTTCGCGGTTGTCGAGGTCGTAGACGACGTAGCCGTCGCGGTCGAGCACGACGGTGCCGCGTTCGCCGTGGATGGCGGCGCCCCGGCTGCGGCCTTCGAGGGGCCGTCCGTTGCAACTGCGCCCTTCCCAGGTGAGGGTGCGCCCGCCGTCGAAGTCGAACGAGACGACCTGCGTGTCGAAGGCTTCCCAGTCGTCGTCGAAGTGATAGCGTCCGCCGGCGGATGCCACGCGCAGGGGATAGTCGACGCCGAGGGCCCAGCGGCACACGTCGATCTCGTGCGTGCCGTTGTTGCAGATCTCGCCGGTGCCCCACCGCCAGAACCAGTGCCAGTTGTAGTGGACAACGTTGTCGCGGTAGGGGGTGCGGGGGGCCGGCCCCTGCCACAGGTCGTAGTCGAGCCAGGGGGGTACGTCGGCGGGCTGGCCGCGCCCGATGGAGCCGCGCGTGTTGGCGTACCAGGCGCGGGCGAAGTAGGGCCGCCCGATGATCCCCTCGGCGAGGGCCTGGACGATCTCGATGGATTCGGGCGAGGAGCGTTGCTGGTTGCCCATCTGCACGACGCGTCCGTAGGCGCGTTGCGCCTCCACCAGCAGTTCGCCCTCGCGCGGGTTGTGGCCGCAGGGCTTTTCGACGTAGACGTGCTTGCCGGCTTGCAGCGCCAGCAGCGTGGCGGGCGCGTGCCAGTGGTCGGGCGCGGCGATGACCAGGGCGTCGACATCGGCGTCGTCGAGGACGCGGCGAAAGTCGGCGACGCCGACGGGGCGTTGCGCCTGGAGGGAGGGCTGCATCCGAGGCGCGCCGTCGACCTCTACGGTTTGCGGCTCGCCGACGGCGGC
>JBFGTT010000459.1:0-3670 GCA_041565995.1 Rhodothermales bacterium | reverse complement strand
TTCCGCGCCCGGGGCGGCACCGGCCCCACGCAGACTGAAACGGACGACACCGTCGAGGACATCGATTACGGGGCGGTGGTGGGCGCCGGGGCCGAGTTCGTGGTGGGCAGCCAGCGCCTTTCGTTCGAGGCGCGCGCGCTGTTGGGCCAGGCCAACGTCCGCATGGCCGACCCGGCGCTGCACAACGTCGGGGTGGTCTTCCTCGTGGGGATTATTTTCTAGCCTTCGCCGCGCGGATCATCGCGATGAGCGTCGTCGCCATGCGCAGGCCGTGCCGGGGCGGGGGTTCGAGGTTGACCTCCAGGCTTACCGGCCCGGCGAAGCCGTCGGTGTGCAGGGCGCGGAGTTGATCGGGCCATCCCACCGCGCCTTCGCCCAGAGGCGTCGGGTGCCAGGTTTCTCCGCGCAAGACGCCGTCGGTGCAGCGGACGAGTTCGACGTGCCCGGCCAGGGCGTCGAGGCCCTGCAGCGGATCCTCGCCGGCCTGCGCCGCCGCTGCCGGGTTCCAGGCGGCGCGCACCGCCGGATGATCTACCGTCGCCAGCAGGCGGGCCAGGGCCGCGCCCGTGGGGTGGGCCATGCCGGCTTCGTTGAGGACGGCCAGCGTGAGGCCCCGGCGGGCGGCCAGCGTCCCGGCCCGGCGCAGCGCGTCCGCTGCCATATCCACCGGGGCGTCGTCGTCGGCTTCAAACGCCGAGACCACCACGCGCGGGCAGCCGAGGCGGCGGCAGAAGCCGAGCGTCTCGTCGAGCTGCGCCACGTCGTCGAGCCAGGTCGCCCGGTGGCTGGCCGGCCCTTCGAAGAGGCCCGGTACGACGGCCACCACGGGCATCTCGTGCTCGGCCAGCCGCCGCCGCAGTTTCTCCTCGTTGACGAAGGGCACCCGGTCCGAGGCCCGTCCTACGGTGCGCAGTTCGACGCCCTCCAGTCCCCACAGGAGCGTGTAGCGCAGCGCGCGGTCCAGGTCGCTCGTGACGGTATCGGTGAGCCAGGCGGGCAGCATGGCGCGTTGCGGCGGCGTCAGTTGCCGACGGGCCGGCGCAGGCGTTCGGCGTCGGCAGGCGGCAGCGGTGCCTGGCCGGCGGCTTCGCGCAGCAGCAGGCGGTGGAGGTCTTCGGCCATCCGGAGCGCGTCCGTCACCCCGCCTTCGATCAGGTCAGCGAGGCGGGGCGGGGCGGCGCGGGGGTCCGCCGGGTCGGGTGTGCGGAGGGTGGGCTGGCGCGGCGGGCGGCGCTCCGGCAGCAGCACCGTGCGCGGGAGCGTGTCGGCAGGCCGCGCGACGAGGTGGAGCGGCAGGCCGTAGGCGTCCAGCAGGGCGCGCACCGCCGGCTCGTCGGGCGGGTCGAGGCCCACGTAGACGACGGCGCGCGTGTGGTCGAGCGTCCAGAGGGGGGCGCGCAGGTAGTCTCGCAGGCCCGCGTAGCCTTGCCGGGCGCCGGAGAAGACGGCGAAGAGCAGGGTGCGCTCGGGCACCTGCGTGTATTGCGCGAAGAAGGCGTACTGCCGGGCTGTCTCGAGCAGGGCCGCCGCGCCGGCGCCCAGGTAGGCGGGTTCGAGGGTCGGCACCCCGGCGAAGGGGCCTACCGCGTCGAGGTCGGCGCAGACGAGGATCAGCTCGCGGGACAGCGCCGGATGCTTGCCCGGCACGTAGCCCATCACGTTGAGGGCGCCGGCCAGCGGATGCGCCCGTCCCTCCACGCGCAGCCGCACCGGGCGCCGGAAGGGTCGCCGCGCCGGCCCGGCCTGGCCCGGCAGGGTATCGTCGGCGGGCGCACCCTGCATCAGCAGCGTCGCCGCATGGGGCGCGAGTTGCGCCACGAGCAGCCCCTCGACGGGGGCGGCTGCCGGACGCGGCTCCAGCGCCCCGACGGCAAAGACCGCCCGCGCGCCGGCCGCCCGGAGCCGCTGCAGGTAGGCCGTCGTGGCGCGCTCCGCCGGGAGCAAGACGGCCCGCGCCGGCAGTGCGTCCATCGCCCCGGCCTCGGCGAAGTCCGGCGGATCGATCACGGCGTTGGGCAGTTGCACGCGCCCCGAGTCGCTGCGGCCGTCGGGCAGGAAATCGACGCCGGGATAGAAGGCCAGGGTGTCGGGGCCTGCCGTGCCGAGCGTGGCGGCGCCGATCTCGTTGAGCGGCGTGTGATAGATCATCCGGAACTCGCTCCTGAGCACCGGTTGCAAGCCGAACTCGGCCATGCGCGCGGCGACGTAGGCGGCGGCGGTGGCGTAGCCGGCCGACCCGGTGGCGCGTCCGTTCACGTCGGGGCCGTTGAAGAACCGAAGGTGTTCGCGCACCTCGTCGGCGCTCCAGAGCGGATGCGCGGGCGTGGACCGGGGCGGCTCTTCGGGCACGGCGAGGGCGCCGCATCCCGACCCGAACGCCGGGATCAACCCCAGGCAGCAGAGCACCGTGACGAGTGAGAGGCGAGGCATCGTGAGCGCGGTTCCGGGCACGAAGAACGGGTTGCAAGATAGCACGTGGAGGCCATCGGGGAGGGTCCCCGTTCGGCTTTTCTTACAAAAATTAAGTGGTACGTTGCTTAACCGATTCTAATTTATTAAGATGTGACCCCCCCATCCCGTCGGACCCCCATTTTGGGCGTTTTTAGCCGCTTTTTTGCCCTGCTTCTGCCGATGTCCCACGCGCTTTCCACGCACGTCGTAGCCCTGCGCCGTCAGATCCGGCGTCTCCAGCGCGTCGTCGCTTCGGGGACGCTGGCGACGCTGGGGGCTTCGGCGGCGCTGCTGACGACGCCGCGCGCCGGGTGGATGAGTTTTGTGCTGCTGCTGGCGCTGGCAGGCTACCTGCAGCGCAAGGTCCGCCAGGTGATCCGGGCGCACCGGGCGGTCAAGCAGTTGCGGCTGGAAGAGCAGTTCGTCCGCCACGGGCCGGCGCCTGCGGAGGTGCTCACGTGCGTGCGTCGGCGCAACCACCTCTGGACGCAGAGCCTGACGCTGAAGGCCCTGAAGGAACTGCTCTCCCCCTCGCCCCGGGTGTTCAACGGCGACACGCGCCGGCAGGTACGCCGGCAATACCGCCGCAGCTTCGGCGCCCTGCGCCCGGCGCGCGTGCCCGTCGATCTGCTGTGGTTCTGCGGGCTGCTCGGCGGCTGGCTCGTCGCGGTGCCGGAAGCGCTTTTTCAGCCGCCGCCGCCGGTCTTTCTGCTCGGCGCCGCGCTGCTGCTGCCGGTGCTGCTGGCCGAAGTCTTGCAGGCGGTGCTCCAGGCCGACCTGCGCGAGGGTTTCGACGACTTCACGGCGCTGCTGAGCGACTGGACGATGGCCCGCGAGTTCGAGGCGACGCTGCAAGCGGCCCGCCGCAAGCACTACCGCCACACCCCCCTCTACCGCGTCGTCGCCCCCGCGCTCGGTCCTCCTCCAGCCCAACACCTGCACGAAATAGCCTGATCCAAATCGAAAAGGGCGGCACCGCGCCATGCGATGCCGCCCTTTGCTGGAGGGGAGGAGGCGCCTTACTGTTTCGAGTTCTCCTTGAAGTATTGTTCGAATTTGACCTCGTTGGGTGCGTTCTCATCCAGGCCGCGCAGGCTCTCCAGCACTTCTTGCCGCCGCTTCTCGAGCAGGTTGCCATCTAAGGGACGCCCGCTGCGCGCCCGTAGCGGATCGACCAGCCGGGCCTGCAACAGAATCAACAACTCCCGCTGGATGAGTG
>JBFGTT010000458.1:0-3685 GCA_041565995.1 Rhodothermales bacterium | reverse complement strand
TGCGCGGCCACCCCGGCCACACGCCGCGCGCTGACGTTGAAGCGAAGCAGGTGCCAGAGGGCCGCCACGCCGTCCTTCCAGTTGATCTTCTTGCCCTCGGCGTAGGTGCGCCCCGAATACGAAATCCCCACTTCGTAGATCCGCGCCCCCGACCGGGCCAGGTGTGCCGTGATCTCCGGCTCGAAGCCGAACCGGTTGCTCTTGAGCGGAAACAGGCGCACCAGGTCCGTGCGGACGGCCTTGTAGCAGGTCTCCATGTCGGTCAGGTTGAGGTTGGTGAGCATGTTTGAGAGCAGCGTCAGCAGGCCGTTGCCCACGCGGTGCCAGAAGTAGAGCACGCGGCCCGGCCTGCCGCCACGAAAGCGCGAGCCGAAGACCGCGTCCGCCTTGCCGGCGAGGATGGGTTCGAGCAGCCTCGGTATTTCTTCGGGATCGTATTCGAGGTCGGCATCCTGCACGAGCACCACGTCGCCGGTGACGGCAGCCAGGCCCGTCCGTATCGCCGCCCCCTTGCCCCGGTTGGCGGCGTGGACTTCGAGCCGGTCGACGTGCCCGCGCCCGTGCAGCGCCCGGAGTTGATCGCCCGTCCCGTCGGTAGAATGATCGTCCACGCAGATGATTTCGGTACGGATCGGGATGGCCCGCACCGCCTCGACGATCTGCGTGATCGTTCGCTCCTCGTTGTAGCAGGGGATGATGACCGAAAGCAGAATATCGTCCAGGGAAACCGTTATCATGCCTGATCCGGCTTAGAGCCTATCCGAAAAACTCCTCTGGGCTTCGCGCGGCTGCGCGAACGCGGCGCTGCCTCCTTGCGTCCGAAGGCAAAAAGCCCTGCCGCGGCATACATCGCCAGGATAGGCATGACCGGCACGCGGAAGCGGAAGTACGCCTCCGGTCCCGCCGAAACCACGACGAGGTAGAGCAGGACGCCCCACAGCAACAAGTGCACGCCGGCGATCCGCCTGGACCGCGCGGCGCCGACGAGCCCCGGCAGGGCGGCGGCATAAACCAGCACCAGGTGAGCCGCCGCAAACACGAAGGCGAGGAACGCCAGGGGGGCGCCCACCACCCATTTTTGCACGTAGGCCCCGAAAGAGAGCCTGCGCACGTCGCCCAGCGGCCCTTCTGTTCGGGCTGAACCGCCGAGCAGCCGTACGAGCGCGCCCTCGCCCGGACCCGCCAGCAGCCCCGCCAGCCCCGCTGCCTGGGTTTTGAGCAGCAGCCCGGGATGGCTGCGGAGCACGGCCAGCCCTTCACGCTTCCATTGATCGCCCAGCCGGGCTTCGGGGTGCAGGTGCGCCCTGTGAATCAGTTCGTTCTTGTCGCCGCCCGCGAGGCGGCGGCGGGCCTCGTGCAGGCTGACACCGTCCCGCAGGGCCACGACGGCGGCGGCGCGGTAGAACAACATATTGACCCCCTCGATCTGGCTCAAGGCGCTGCTGCCGGTGAGCCGGTAGTTGCGCACCTGCCAGCCGCCCGCCACCAGCGCCACGGGCAGAACGACCAGGCCCAGCACGGCGAGGGCGGTCCGCCCGCCCCACCGCCGCGCCCCCACCACGAGGGCGCCGACGCCCAGGGGCACGACCAGGTAATAGCTCACCGGGCGCGTCATGGTGGCGAGCGCCAGGAAAAGGCCCAGCAGCGCGGCCTGCTTCAGCCTGTCTCGTAGCGCGTCCTCGGTGCCCTGGAGCAGCCGCACGCCGGCGGCCAGCATGGCAACGATCAGCAGTGTGAAGAGCGTCTCGCTCAGCAGCAAGAGCGCGTGCGAGAAGGAGGCCACGTCCAGCGCCAGCAGTAGGGCCGCCAGCAATCCGACGCGGGCATCCCACAGGCGCGCGGCCATCGCGTAGACCAGCGCGATGGTGGCCAGGCTCAGCAAGATTTGCGCGGCGATGGCGGCGGCGTAGTGCTCGCCGAAGAGCGCGTAGACCCCCGCCAGGAAGAGTGGATAGCCCGGCGTGCGGATGGTCTCCGGCACGCCGGGAACGTCGGGCGAGACGGCGTAGGTGCCGGTGTGCAGCAGGGCGCGCGCGGGGTCGTGGTAGCCCGGCGAATCGCTCATCAGGAACCGGCCCGGATCGCCGGAGAGGACCACGCCCCAGGCGGCGAGCTTGAGCAGCAGCGACCCGGCCAGGATCGCCATCAGCAGGGCGTGGCGTCGGCGCAACCCGAAGATCCCGATGTCGGCGTCGTCCTCGTTCACCCGGCTGAACCCGTTTTCGGCGTCCTGGCACGCCGCAGCCGTTCCAGGATGGGCCGTTCGCTCTCGTAGACCTGCTTGACGCCGTCGCCGAGGGCGGTTTCGATGACGCGGATGTCGCGCACGAGGCGCATCAGGCCCCAGGGTTCGACGGAGGCGGCCTGGTCGCTGCCCCACATGGCGCGGTCGAGCGTGACGTGGCGTTCGACGAAGCAGGCGCCGAGCACTACGGCGGCGTAGGTCGTCTGGAGGCCGACTTCGTGCCCTGAATAGCCGATGGGCGCGTCGAAGGCCTGCCGGAGCGTTTCGATCATGCGCAGGTTGAGTTCCTGGGGCGGGCAGGGATAGCTGCTGGTGCTGTGGGCCAGGAGCAGGCGGTCGGGGTCGATGAGGGCGGCGGCGTGGCGGATCTGCGCCATCGTCGACATGCCGGTCGAGAGGATGACGGGGCGGCCGGTGGCGTTGACGCGGCGCAGCAGGGCGTCGTCGGTGAGCGAGGCGGAGGCCACCTTGTAGCACGGCGGCGCGAAGGCTTCGATGAAATCCACCGAGGGCTCGTCCCAGCAGGAGGCCAGCCAGAGGATGCCCTTTTCGCGGCAGTAGCGGTCGATCTCGGCGTATTCGGCCTCGCCGAACTCGACGCGGTAGCGGTATTCGAGGTAGGTCATCAAGCCCCACGGCGTCTCCCGCATCACGTCGCGTTGTTCCGGGGGCACGCACAACGCGGGCGTGCGCTTCTGGAACTTGACGGCGTCGCAGCCGGCCAGCACCGCCGTGTCGATGAGCTTCCTGGCGATCTCCAGGTCGCCGTTGTGATTGATGCCGATCTCGGCGATGACGAAACACGGTTCGCCGTGCCCCACCGGGCGCGTGCCGATTGTTACCTTTTTCACTGTGGCGCTTCCTCCTTGATGAACGCAAGTCGTGCGGTATGCCGGGTCGTTTTCAAACGACGACCGACGAACGACGAAGGACGACGGGGTAGGAGCGAAAGGGATCGCCCATCCCCGGATCGAGTCCGGGGCAGGCTTGGCAGGCTCCGGACGGGGGTTTTCGATTTTTCGACGTTTTCAATCGACCACCCCTGTCCCCTCCTGTCCAGGAGGGGAACTTGTTTCGCCACATCGGTGCGAAAAACCTCCCCCTGTGAACCCTCAAGGGAGGGGTTGTCGGGAAGGCCGCCTACCGAAGTAATTCGTCTAAGACCATCGAACGACGAAGGACGACGGGGTAGGAGCGAAAGGGATCGCCCATCCCCGGGTCGAGTCCGGGGCAGGCTCCGTCGTCGGCTTGAAAACTACGGGCACCTCTTGGTTGATCACCCTTTCTGAGCCGGTTCTGCCTCGGTGGCGGCCACGCGGCGCTCGACGTAGTCGCAGAGCGCGTGCAGCGCCGCCGTGTGCAGTTCCTGCACGCGTTGCGCGTTGGCGGACGGGACGTGGAGGCACACGTCGCTGCTTTCGAGCGCCGTGGCGCCGCCTT
>JBFGTT010000457.1:0-3692 GCA_041565995.1 Rhodothermales bacterium | reverse complement strand
GGCCGGCCCGGCCCCAAGCTCAAGCCCGAAGACGTAATGCTCATTGCCCTGCGCGACCTCGACCCCTCCGAACGCAAGATGCTGCGCGAGAGCGGCATGGGCATCTACACCATGCGCGAGATCGACGAACGCGGCATCGGCGAGGTCACCCGCGAAGCCCTCCGCCGTCTCCATCACCGCAAGCGCCTCCACGTCAGCCTCGACATGGACAGCCTCGACCCGATGTTCGCCCCCGGCGTGGGCACCCCCGTGCGCGGCGGCCTGACGGCGCGCGAGGCCCACCTGCTCATGGAGATCATCGCCGACGACGACCGCATCGGCTCGGTGGACGTGGTCGAGATCAACCCCATCCTCGACGAGAAAAACCGCACCGCGCAGATGGCGACGGAACTCCTGACCTCGCTGCTGGGCAAGTCGATCATTTAACGTCATCCAGCCCGATGGTTTACCAGCAAGACCTCGACCTCGCCACCGGCGGCCACCGCGACATGCACGACGTGACCGCGCAGGTCGCCGACATCGTCCGCGCCTCGGGCGTCACCACCGGCCTCGTCAACGTGCACGTCGTCGGCAGCACGGGCGCCGTGGGCACCATCGAGTTCGAACCGGGCTTGCAGGGCGACCTGCCCGACGTCCTCGACCGGCTCTTCCCGCCCAGCCGCGACTACGGCCACGAACAGGCCTGGCACGACGGCAACGGTCACTCGCACCTCCAGGCCACCGTGCTCGGTCCCTCGCTCTCAGTGCCCGTCGGCGGCGGGCGGCTCCGGCTGGGCACCTGGCAGCAGATCTTCTTCCTAGAATGCGACGTCCGGCCCCGCCGCCGCACCCTCGTCGTCACCGTACAGGGCGAGTGAGGACGAGAGGACGAGAGATTTTTCATTGATTCGTCGTCTCGTCAATGCGCGGCATCGTCCGCTGCACGACTTTGCCGATGGTGAGGCCCTGCACGACGATGGAGAAGACGACGACGGCGTAGGTGACGGCCAGGATCACGTCGCGCTCCGGCCCGGCGGGCAGCGAGAGCGCCAGCGCCACCGAGATGCCGCCGCGCAGGCCCCCCCACGTCATCACGCGCACGGCGCCGGGGCTGAACTCCCGAAACGGCCGCAGCAGCGCTACCGGGATCCCGACGGCCACGAAGCGCGCCGCCAGCACCAGCGGGATCAGCAGCAGCCCCGCCGCCAGGTAGCGCCCGGTGACCGTCAACACCAGCACCTCCAGCCCGATCAGCACGAAGAGCACCGCGTTGAGCACCTCGTCGATCAACTCCCAGAAGATGTCCAGGCGGTGCCGCGTCCTGTCCGACATCGCCAGCAGCCGCCCCTGGTTACCGATCAAGAGGCCCGCCACGACGATGGCGATGGGGCCGGAGAGGTGCAGCGCCATCGCCAGCGCGTAGCCGCCCGTCACCAGCGCCAGCGTCAGGAGCACCTCCACCTGGTAGTGGTCCACCCGCCTGAGCATCCGGTAGGCCACGTAGCCCAGGGCGAAGCCGAAGGCCGCCCCGCCGAGGGCCTCCTGCGCGAACAGGAGCGCCACGCCGCCCGCCGTCACCTCGCCCGCGCCGGTGGCAATCTCCAGGATGACCAGGAAGACCACCACGCCCACGCCGTCGTTGAAGAGCGACTCGCCGGCGATCTTCATCTCCAGGCTCTTCGGCACGCCGGCGGTCTTGAGGATGCCCAGCACGGCAATCGGGTCCGTCGGCGAGATGAGCGCGCCGAAGAGCAGGCAGTAGACGAACGGCAGCCCGATGCCCAGCCACGAGAGTACCCCCCACGTCGCCGCCCCGATCAAAAACGTCGAGACGAGCACCCCAAGCGTCGTCAGCAGGCCGATGACCCACTTGAGATCCAGCAGGGCGTTGATGTTGACGTGCAGCGCCCCGGCGAAGAGCAGAAAGCTGAGCATCCCCTGCAGGATGGTCTTGTCGAAGTCGATGCGCTGCAGCAGCGCCTCGGCCTGGTCCCGCAGATCCACGCCCACGGCGTGCAGCCCGACGAGCGCCAGCGAGCACACCAGCGCGAGGAGCATCACGCCGATGGACGCCGGCAGGCCGAGGAAGCGATGGTTGACGTAGCTGAAGAGCGCCGTCAGCGTCAGCAGCGCGGCGACGATGGCGAAGAGATCCATGGGAGCAATGGCGCGTGACCGGGTGGCGAAAAGCGTACATCGAAAATCGTAAATCGGCCTTCGAAAATCGGAAGTTGATCACGAAATCCTCGACAAAATCTGCCCCCGGAGCGCCTTTTTTCCGCCGCGCTGAACGGCGCTTTCGGGCCGGCCTCCGGCCCACATATGTATCCCTTCCAGGCCCCGCTTTTTTTCGGCCCATACGGAACAAATCAGCCGTTTTTTTCTTCTTGAACATATGACGCATCGGTGTCACCGTAAAAAATTATCTTAAACCATAACAAGGACATGCAAGCGGTTCTTTCTCGCATGGCCGGCTTCACCCGCACACTATCTCCCCGAAGCCATGGAACAGGAACTGACGAGCCTTGCCGACACCCTGCGCCGGATTGCCTACGACGCCGGCTGCGCCCTCCTGCGCCCCGCCGCTGCCGGGGCAACGCAGCACTGCGCGGCCCGCTACAACCACGTCTTCGGACGCCTGCGCACGCTCGAACCGGCGCTGGTCGCCCGCTTCGCGCCGCTGCCCGAAGACGCCTCGCCCGGCAGCGTACGCCTCGCCGCGCGCGACGTAGCCGGGTCCCTCGAACACACCCTCGCACACTACCACCTGCATCCGATAGTCGCATGAACACCGAACACGCCACCAACGAAGCCATCGCGGCGGCCCTCGACGAAGTGGCCGACCGCCTGGCCGAACGCGAAGCCAACCCGCACCGCGTGCAGGCTTACCAGACCGCCGCGCAGACCGCCCGCCACGCCGAACGCCCCCTGGCCGAGATGCTGGCCGAGGGCGGCCTCGATGCCCTCAAGGCGCTGCCCGGCATCGGCGAGAGCCTGGCCTCGCGCATCGCCGGGTTCGTGCAGACGGGCCGCCTGCGCCTGCTCGAACAGATCCGGCAGGGGTTCTCGCCCCGGGCGCTCTTCACGCGCGTGCCCGGCATCGGGCCGGAGCTGGCCCAACGCCTCTACGACGAACTCGGCATCGAGACGCTGGAGGACCTGGAACTGGCCGCCCACGACGGACGCCTCGAACAGGTCGAAGGCTTTGGCCGGCGCCGCATCCGCGCCCTGCGCGACCAGCTCAACACCATGCTCAGCCGGCAGTCGCGCCGCCGCGCCGGGCGGTTCCGGGGCCTCCAGGCCGTGCGGTCTGCCGCCGAGGTGCCCTCCGTGGCGATGCTGCTGAGCGTCGACCGTGAGTACCGCCTTCGCAGCGCCCGCCGCGAGCTGCACCGGATCGCGCCCCGGCGCTTCAACCCGTCGGGCGAGGCGTGGCTGCCCATCCTGAACACAACGCGGCTGCCCTGGCGCTTCACGGCGCTGTTCTCGAACACGGCGCGGGCGCACGAACTGGGCAAGACCGACGACTGGGTGGTCGTCTACGGCGAGCGCGACGGCCAGGAGGGGCAACACACCGTCGTCACCGAGACGCACGGCGACCTCAAGGGCGAGCGCGTGGTGCGGGGCCGCGAGGCCGAATGCCGCGCCTACTACCAGGCCCGCCGGGCGAAGGCCGCCTGAACCGTGACCGCTAAAACAGGAGGGCACCGGCG
>JBFGTT010000456.1:0-3704 GCA_041565995.1 Rhodothermales bacterium | reverse complement strand
GCGAGCGGCGCCTGCGGCGTCTCGACCTGGAAGGCGATGCGCTTGTGCCCGGCCAGCGGCTCGAAGGCCAGGGCGATGCCCTCGACGAAGGCCACCAGGTCGGCCCGCCGGCGGTGGAGCGTCAGGCGTCCCGATTCGAGGCGGGCCACGTCGAGGATCTGGTTCGTCAGGCGCAGCAGCCGCCGGGCGTTGCGCAGCGATAGGTCGAGGTTGCCCGCCACGTCGGCGAGGCGGGTGTCCCGGTCTCTGGCCAGGAGGTCTTCGAGGGGGCCGATGGTGAGCGTCAGCGGCGTGCGAAACTCGTGCGAGACGTTGGCGAAGAAGCGTGACTTCATCGCGTCGAGTTCTTCGAGCACACGGGCGTGCGCTTCGGCGGCCTCGGCTTTGAGGTGGGCCTCGCGAATGTGAGCCTTGTCGCGTTCCTTCTGTATCAGCCGTCTTCGCTGCACCCGGTCTACGGCGAAGACACCCGTGAGGAAGAGCAGCCCGTAGAGCGCGTAGGCCCACGTGGTGCGCCACCACGGCGGCGTGATCGTCAGCTTAATCGACGTACCCGCCTCGTTCCAGACGCCGTCCTTGTTACTGGCCTTGACGCGGAAGACGTAGCGTCCGGGGTCCAGGTTGGTGTACGTCATGTCCTGCCGGTTGCCCACGTACTGCCAGTCCTCGTCGAAGCCCTCCAGCATGTAGGCAAACTGGTTCCTCGTCGGATCGGCGTAATGCAGCGCCGCGAACTCGAAGGTCAGCACCTTGTCGGCGTAGGAAAGGGTCAGCGCGTCGGTCTCCGAGATGTGCTTCTTCAGCGGGGAGCCTTCGGCGCCGACGGCTACGGGTTCGTTGGAGAGGCGAAAGCCCGTGATGGCGACGGGCGGCGGGACGCGGTTGTCTCGGAGGCTGTCGGGATGGAAGACGTTGAAGCCGTTGTTCCCCCCGAAGAACATCTCGCCGGTGCGGGCGCTCTTGTAATAGGCCCCGACGTTGAAGTCGTCGCCCTGCAGGCCGTCGTGGGCGTCGTAGTTGCGGAAAGTCTCCGTGCGGGGGTCGAAGCGGGAGAGGCCCTTGCCGGTGCTGAGCCAGAGGGTGCCGTGGTCGTCTTCGAGGATGCCGTAGACGATGTCGTTGGATAGTCCGTCTTTTTGCCGATAGGCAGTGAAGGTCTCCGTTTCGCGGTCGAAGCGGTTGAGGCCGCCGCCGTTCGTCCCGATCCAGAACGCGTCCGCGCGGTCTTCGTAGAGGGCGTAAATGTGATTATTGCTCAGGCTGTTGGGATCGTCGGGATCGTGCCGGTAGACGGTAAAGGTCTCTGTTTCACGGTTGAAGCGGTTGAGGCCGTCGCGGTCATCACCGATCCACAACACCCCGTCGCGGTCTTCGTAGATGACCCTGACGTACGCACCGCTGTAGCTATGGGGGTCATAGAGGGTATTGTAATAGATCCTGAAGGTTTGTGTCCGGCGGTCGAAGCGATGGAGTCCACCGGAAAAGGCGGTACCCACCCATAAGCTGCCCGCGCGGTCTTCGTAGAGGGCCAGGACGTGTCTTCCTATCAGGTTCCTTCCTGACCGAGCCGCCTCGTCTGCAGATTGTGTCCCGGGGAGGGTGCCCATTTTTTTCGAGAGGATGACGGTTCCCGTCGCGCGATCGAACTGGTGGAAGCCGTCATTGGAGCCGATCCCTACAGCCCCGGAACGGTCTTCGAGGAGGGCCCAGACCGTATTGTCGCTCAGGCTCCGGGGCTCATAGGTGTCGCTTCGGTAGTGCGCAAAGGCCTCCGTCGTGGTATCCAGTTTGCTGAGTCCGCCGCTCGTCCCGACCCAGAGCGCCCCGCTGCCATCTGCATGGATGGAGCGGACGTTATCGCTTGCCAGGCTTTGAGGGTTGTTCGGGTCGTGCCGGTAGCGGGTAAAGGTTTCTCTGTCCCGATTCAGGCGATAGAGGCCGTTGCTCCAGGTTCCGATCCAGAGTCGTCCCGCGTGGTCTTCGTGGATAGATTGGACCCAGACCATGTTTTCTGGGTTACTCGGGTTGAGCACGTAGGGCGTGAAGGTTTCTGTCTGGCGATCAAAGGACTTCAATCCGGCGACCAGGGTGCCAATCCAGAGTCGTCCCGCGCGGTCTTCGTAGATAGACGTAACCTGATTCTCATGAAAGAGCAGGGCTTGCCACAGGTCCTGCGTCCGTTCCTCGGGCTTCAAGGCAGACCAGGCAGGGTAGAAAAAGCTGGTAGGATCATCGGGGTCGTGCATGTACCGCGTGAAGGCCTCCGTTTGATGATCGAAGCGATAGAGACCGCCGGTACCTGGGGCGCGTGTGCCCACCCACAACACGCCCGCGCGGTCTTCGTAGAGGGCGGTGATTCGGTTGGAGGCGTCGTCGACGAAGAAGTAGCGCGTGAAGGTTTGCGTTTGGGGGTCGAAGCGATTGAGGCCGCTTTCCGTGCCCACCCACAACGCGCCCATGTGGTCTTCGGCGAGGACGTTGATCCAATCGTTGCTCAGGCTCAGGGAGTCCTCGGGATCGTGCCGGTAGCGCGTGAAGGTTTCTGTTTCGCGGTCGAAGCGGTTGAGGCCGTCTGCCGTGCCCACCCACAACGCGCCCGTGTGGTCTTCGTAGAGGGCGTTGATGGCGATGTTGCTCAGGCTGAGCGCGTCGTCGGGGTCGTTTCGATAGACCGCAAACCGGGAACCGTCATATTTGTTAAGCCCGTCAGACGTGCCAATCCACAGGAACCCCTTGCGGTCTTGCAAGACGCCCTGAACGGCGTTCGAGGAGAGGCCCTCTTCCGTGGTAAGCTGCTCAAAGCGGAGCGCGGGCTTCTGGGCGTACAGGTTCGTCGCAGCGCACAAGCCGACGAGGAGTAGGCTGACGAGGGTCGCCGGCGTCGCCGGCCACCGGGCGGGCCGGCGGTGCAAGACGAGGCGGGCGGGGCACCACGGAGCGTAGCGCATGTTCGGAGCGGGGTGGGTTGGTTCAACGCCACCGGTGTCCTCGTCACGTGTGTGGGTACTCCTATCTGCACGTACTGCGCCGAACTGAACCACGCTGGCGAGGGAGGCCTGCGGGCACAAGTAATCAAACTCCCGATAAATAAATACGTTGGAAGCAAAGACAATTGCAAGCGTTGCCTACGTTCACGCGCGCTTTCTTCTCAAGGTGTCCTCCAGGCGATCAGCACGGCGCGGCTTGCCGCTCGGCGCGAAGGCGAGGCCACTGCAGATCAAGGCGTCGTCCGAGTGCGATGCAGTGCATCGGGCGAGCAAAACAACGCAACGTCTGCGCCTAAGCGGAAGGCGTAGTTGCCCTGGAGGTACTCCGAGTGCGCGGCAGCCGGCGGCGTCTTAATTCCCCTCCCGCAGCACCCAATCGTTAGGATCGACCACCGCCTCGGCGCCTTCCGGGACCGTGATCGAAGCCCGTCCTGCCGGCATGTCCACGCGCCGTATCTCGTCGCCGACCTGCACTTCGACGGGCATGGGGAAGGACAGGTCGCCGGGCACCTCCCAGGCCAGGTCGAGCGTGGTGCCCTGCCGCCGCGTGACCAGCTTCGGGAGCTTCGGCTGGCGGGCGTAGACTTCGAAAAACCAGTCCAGGTCCCGCCCCGAAACCGCTTCGGCGAGGTGCAAGAAATCATCCGTGGTGACGAAGCGGGTCTGCCGCCCGTCGGTGACTGCCTGGAGGGTAGAATCCGGGTAGGCCATGCGGCG
>JBFGTT010000455.1:0-3707 GCA_041565995.1 Rhodothermales bacterium | reverse complement strand
GGGGCGGCACGGCGGGGGCCGCCTCGGCGGCGGCGGGGGCCTCGCTGGAGACGTACGCCGGCTCGCGCAGGAGCCAGTCCGCATTCAAGAAGAGCAGCGTCAGGACGAGGAGCGTCACGGCTATCGCCATCAAGAACCCGAAACGCTCGAGGAGCGTCCGGAGGCGCTCCCGGGCGCTCATCGGAGGCATCGGAGGCGGCACCCACAGGGGGGGGGGATGCTCTTCCGAGGCCGGCTTCTCTGGCACCTCTTGCCTCTGCATAAACGTCGCCTTTGCGTTCTATTTCCCCAAAAACCTGAAAAATCGTGCGGCTGTTCCGTTGGCGTACCGTGGATGGAGCGTTTCGTTGCCGCACCAATTTACATATCTTTTTGCTTAATTATCCAGCCAGAACCCCGCGCCGGCCTGCCGGCGTAACCCAGGCGGGGAGGCGCGCGTAGAGGCCGGGCGCTACCACGAGCCGGGAAACCTATGACCGCAGCGGTAAAAGTGCAGGGACTTTCGAAGCGTTACGCCGGCGTCTTCTCGGGCAAGGCGGTGCAGGCGCTCGACCGGCTCGACCTGGAGGTGGCTCCGGGCGAGATCTTCGGCCTGCTCGGCCCCAACGGCGCCGGCAAGACGACGCTCGTCAAGATCCTCTTGAGCATCGTGCGGCCCACGACGGGCGAGGCTGCCCTCTTCGGCGTGCCGGTGCGCAGGCCGGCGGCCCGGCAGCGCGTGGGCTACCTGCCCGAAAACCACCGCTTCCCCGACTTTCTGACCGCCGCGCAGATGCTCGACCTCTACGGCCAGATGGCCCGCCTGCCCGCCTCACTGCGGCGCCTGCGCATCGACGAGGGGTTGGAAAGGGTGGGTATGACCCGGTGGCGGGACACGAAGATCAAGAAGTTTTCGAAGGGGATGATGCAGCGCCTGGGCCTGGCGCAGGCGTTGATGGGCGACGCCGACCTGCTGTTGCTCGACGAGCCGACCGACGGCGTCGATCCGCTGGGTCGGCGCGAGATCCGGGACCTGCTGGTGCAGCTTCGGGCGCAGGGCAAGACCATCTTCCTGAACTCCCACCTGCTCTCGGAAGTCGAGCAGGTGTGCACGCGCGTGGCGATCCTGAACCAGGGCCGGCTCGTGCGCGAGGGCACCATCGCCGCGTTGACCGCCGTCGAGCGGGTCTACGAGATGGTCAGCACGGCGGTGCCGGGCAGCCTGCTGGCGGCATTCCCGGAGGCCATCGACGCGCTCAACGGGGCGCTGCCGGAGCACGAGGAGGGCCTTTTGCGCTACCGAATCCGCGCCGCCGACCGCCGCGCGCTCAACGCCCTGCTCGACCGTCTGCGCGGCGCAGACGTGCTCATCGAGGCCGTCCGCCCCGTCCGCCGCACCCTCGAAGAGTATTTCATCGAGGTGGTGCAAAATAGTGTTTGAGGATTGGCGTGTTTGCGTTGAAAGACCTTGAACGCGCCAGCACCTGAACCCTCCGACACCTCAACACGCGAACGATGCAACTGCGCGCGATCTTGCTGCTTACGTTTCGGGAGTTGTGGGCCAGGAAGGTCACCCTGGGCCTGCTGCTCGTGAGCACGTTCGTCTGGGTGATGCTGGCCTTTGCGCTCAACCTGGACATCGTCGACGGGTCGCTGGCTGGTGCGCGCATCTTCGGGGAATCGACCCAGACGGACGCCATCACCGATCCGGAGACGGGCGAGATCATCCGCGAGGCGCTGTCGTTGGAGACGCTCGTGATCGCCGTCGAGTCGTTCGTGGCGGGGGCGGCGTACTGGGCGGGGGTGCTGCTGGGCCTTTTCGCCACGGCGTCGTTGCTGCCGGCGCTGCTCGAACAGGGGCGCGTAGACCTGTTGCTCTCGAAGCCGATGGGCCGCGTGCGCGTCCTGGTCGGGCACGTGCTGGGCGTGTTGTTGACGGTGCTGGTGCTGGCGACGTACCTGCTGGGGATGGTCTGGCTGGTGATGTCGTTGAAGACGGGGATCTGGCACGCCCGCTTTCTGCTGGCCGTCTTCGTGGTGGTGGGGATGTTCGGCGTGATGTACAGCGTGGTGGCGTTCATCGGCGTGACGGCTCGCAGCGCGCCGCTGGCGCTCATCACGGCCTACGGGCTGATCTTCGCCTCGCTCATCCTGGCTGCGCGCGAGCAACTGGCCCCGCAGATCAACCCGCCCTGGCGGCAGGTGTACCTGGCGCTCTACCACGTGCTGCCCAACTTCGGCGAGGTGACGGCCACCGTCACGCAACTCGCCGGGGTCGATGCCGTAGGGTCGTGGTATCCGTTGGCCTCGTCGCTGGCTTTCGGTGCGGTCTTCTTCGTGGCCGCCGCGATCTTCTTCCACCGCCGCGATTTTTAGGGCGTGGGGGCAACGTCCCTCCTGCCTGTGCAGGGAAAGTCTCAGGGGCAGCCTGTTGCTGTTGACAGGTCGCTCCTACGGAGCTGCTCAAACATCGCGCTGGTAGCCACGCCCCAGGCCCGGAGGCGGCATCGCCCCGGATGAAGATGTCGAGAAGCCCGAACGCCTGGCTCGAAAGCGCTTATCACCAGAAGCCTACCACCAGACCGTCTCCGACCATGAAATCCTACGCTGTGAGATCCTTCCTGCTCGTCCTGCTGGTGTCCGCCGTGGGTCTCGCCGGGTGCGAGAGCCAGTTCGAGCCGCCCGCCGCGCTGACGTTGCAGACCAAGAGCGCCGTCGAGGTACTTCCGGCGGGCGCGCGCTACGTCGGCATGATGAATTTCCAGGCGCTGCAGCGCAACGCCGCGTTCGACCTCTTCGGCCAGGAGCCTTTTTCTTTCGAAAAGATGAACGACGAGGCCGGCGCCCGCGTGCAGGACTTCCTCGACGCCACCGGTTTCGACCCGCGCCAGGACCTGCGCGAGATTTACGTGGCGATGCCTGCGGCCGGGCCGGACGAGAAGCCCAGCCTGGTGGCTTACGCCAACTTCGACCGGGAGCGCCTGGCGGCCTACCTGGCGGAGAACCTGCCTGACGCTTTCGAAACCGTCGATTACAAGGGTGTCTCGATCCATCACGCCCGTGAAGACGACCACGGCGTCGCCTTTGCCGTCGCCACCGAGAACATGGTGGTGGCCGCTGCCGACGTCGCCTCCGTCGAGGCCATGCTCGACCGTCTGGCGGACCAGGGCGCGGCCCTCAAGGACGACGCCGAGACGATGCGCCTGATCGCCCTGGCTTCGAGCGGCAGCAGCGCCTGGTTCGTCGCCCGCGACGTAGGCCAGGAGATGCTTCGGAGCGAGCACGGAGGCGAACACGGCGAGCGGCACGGGGGCGAGCACGGCGACGCCCACGCCGCCGACGTGGAGCGCGACATGGAGCAGATCGGCCAGGCCGTCCGGGACGCAGCCTTCGCCCTGACGATGCAGCAGGACGGCGCCGAAGGTACGTTTTTCCTGACCACGCGCGAGGGCGTCGCGGCCTCCGACGTGGCCGACCTGACGCGGGGCGTCGTGGCCGCCATGAAAGCCTCGCCCGACGTGGACAAAGACCGGCTGCAACTGCTCGACCGGGTCCGCGTGCGCAGCGAGGGCGACGAGGTGCGCGTCAACTTCTTCGTCGACAACGCCACGCTTTCGTCGTTGCGGTAGCCTGCGCCGAGGCTCGTGGGCCGTCCTATCCCCAACCCTTCGGGTCTGCTACGGCCCGAAGGGTTTTTTTCTTACCGGCGCGCTGCCCGGCGCCGCGTG
>JBFGTT010000454.1:0-3708 GCA_041565995.1 Rhodothermales bacterium | reverse complement strand
TCGTCACCCATCCCCACAACGACCATCTCGGCGGGCTGCCGGCACTCCTGCGGGCGGTGCCGGTGGGCCGCGTCCTGCACAACGGCCAGCCCTACCTTTCAGACCTGTACGACGAGACGATCCACCTGCTCGACAGCCTCGCCGTCCCGCACCGCGCTCTCGGCGCCGGCGACACGCTGGCGCTCGATCCCTCCGTGCAACTGCAGGTCCTCGCGCCCGAGGCGACCCTCGCCGGGCAGGAAGAGGCCAACGACGCCTCCGTCGTGCTCCGCCTGGCCTACGGCGAGACGGTGTTCCTCTTCACCGGCGACGCCGAAGCCGAGGCCGAACGGCACCTCACGGCGCGCTACGGCGTGTTGCTGCGCAGCGACGTGGTCAAGGTGGGGCACCACGGCTCGCGCACGAGCAGCACCGAGGCGTTCGTCGCGCTCGTGCTGCCGGATGCGACGCAAGCGGGCACGGCGGTCGTGAGCGTGGGCACGCGCGCCCGCTTCGACCTGCCCGACGAGGAAGTGCTGGCGCGGTGGCACGCACGCGGCGCCGACGTGTGGACCACCGCCGCGCAGGGCGCCCTCTGGCTCCGCAGCGACGGAAGGCGGGTGGTGCGGGTGGCGTGGCGGTGAGCGCTTCGGGATGCTCTGGTTGGAGACCTGAGCGCGCAAACACCCGAACACGCCGGCGTGGCCTCAGCTGTCGAGGAAGAGCGGGAGGGGAGATTGCTTGAGAAGGGCGTCGGTGGTGGAGCCGAAGGCCAGCTTCCTGAACCGCGAGACCGAGTGCGCGCCAGCGACGATCACGTCGGCGTTGAGGCGTTGCGAAAACTCGACGATCTCCTTGGCTGCGTCCGTGCCGAGGACGCCGGTGACGTGGGCCTCGTAGCCGTGCGCGTCCATGTACGTCTTCGCCATTTGCAACGCCAGGTTCGAGCCGGTGCGCTCCTTCTCGCTGCCGTAAACGTTGAAGATCTCCAGCTTGAGGTCGGTCCCGAAGGGTTGCAGGTGCACGAAGCGGCGCATGGCCCGCGCCGAGGCGTTGCTGGCGTCGTAGGCGATGAGCGCCTGCCGCACGGGCCGGTAGGTGTCCGGCACGACGAGCGTCGGGGCTATCGTGTCGCGCACGACGCGCACCAGCGTCCGGGTCGATTGATCCGGGTGGCTGTAGAAGAAATGCGGATCCTTGCCGACGATGAGCAGGTCGCAGTACTTCATGTCCTCGACGATGCGCTGGAAGGGTGCGCCTTCTTCGACGAGCACGTCGAAGCGCACGCCCGAATCCCTCATGGCCTCCTCGAACTCGTCGGTGAGCCTGCGGGCTACGTTGCGCGTCTCCTCCGTGAGGTCTTTTTGCACCTTTTCCATCAGGTACATACTGCCGATGCCGCCGCCGCGTGCGCTGGCTTCGATGCTGCCCATGTCGACGACGGCCAGGCCCGTCACTTGCCCGCCGTAGCGCAGGGAGATGTCGATGGCGTAGCGGGTGGCGACGGGCGTGTCGGTGTCGGGGTCGAGCGCGACGAGAATCTTCTTGATCATGAGCCGGGGGCGCTAGGGTTCGGGTCGGGGTCGGCTTCTAAAGTACAGCATGGCATCGGCGCGAACAACAGGAAAACGGAATGTTCGCGGTTCATCGTCCGCTTTGCCGTGTATGCCGGCGCAGGAATATAGCCATGCCGGCCCTCTTGTCTTCCTGATACGTTCTCGTATATCACTGCACTTGTCCGTGGGTTCTCCACAGGGTATTATTACAAAAACGAAAATATTAAATAGATATAAAGTAGTTGAAGTAGTAGTAGAACCTGTGGAAATGTGGAAAGCCGAGATGTGCACAGCGGCGCGTCGAGATGTGCACAAAACCCCGCCGTCATCCCCGAATCTATCCACAGCACGGCGAGGTCGGCAAGTCACCGGCGCGGTCCATCCGGCTAAATTAAGCAAGTTGTTAACGTTTCCACGTCTTTCCACAGCCGCGCGGGCCAGATGTAACGAGATTTGTACACCGTCGTCCACACTGTGGATGAGGCTGGAAAAGGTGTGGACGAGGGGGCTGTTGTACACGGCTATCCACACCGGTGGAAAGCGCTTTCGCTTGTGCAGAAGTTTTACCAGGCTTCTCCACGGGTTATCAACGGCGTGGATAACGGCTCCGGAGGGCGCTTTCGGTGAAAGCCCTTACGCGGCCTCACGGTTTGCCCAACAGGCGGAACATCTCCTTTTTGTAGGCTTCGACGCCGGGCTGGTCGAAGGGGTTGACGCCGAGGAGGTAGCCGCTGACGGCCACGGCGTGCTCGAAAAAATAAATCAACTCGCCGACGGCGCCGGGCGCGATGCGGTCGAGCCAGAGGGTCGTGTTGGGCACGCCGCCCTGGGCGTGGGCGCTCGCGGTGCCTTCGTAGGCTTTTCGGTTGACATGGCGCACCGTCTTGCCCGTCAGGTAGTCGAGGCCGTCCAGGTTGGCGTCGCTGGCGGGTACGGCGAGGTCGCCGCCGTCTTGCTCGGCCATCAGGAAGGTCTCGACGAGGATGCGGCGGCCCTCCTGCATGTACTGCCCCAGCGAGTGCAGGTCCGTCGAGTACTGAACGGCGGCGGGGTAGAGGCCCTTGTGGCACTTGCCCTCACTCTCGCCGAAGAGTTGCTGCCACCACGCCCCGATGCCGCTCAGGCGCGGCTCGAAGACGGCGAAGGCTTCGACGGCGTAGCGCTGTTCGTGCAGGAGGTAGCGGATGGCGGCGTAGTCGAGCGCGGGATTATCTGCCGCCTCGGACAGCCGCTCGCAGGCCTCGACGGCGCCGTAGAAGAGCGTCCTGACGTCGACGCCAGCGACGGCGATGGGCAGCAGGCCCACCGGCGTCAGGACCGAGAAGCGCCCGCCCACGTCGTCCGGGATGACGTATTTTTTGTAGCCGTGCCCGGCCTGCAACTGGTTCAGCGCGCCCTTCTCGGCGTCGGTGGTGACGACGATGCGGCGGTCAGCGTCTTCGAAGCGGGCTTCGAGCCACTGGCGGACAAACCGGAAGGCGAGCGCCGGTTCCAGCGTCGTGCCGCTCTTGGAGATGACGTTGACGTGGACCGACTTGCCTTCGAGGTAGGCCAGCAGTTCGCGCAGGTAGGCCCCGCTCATGTGGTGCCCGGCGAAGAGGATTTCGGGCGTCCTGCCGGGATCGGCCTCGAAGAGTTCCGGCGCGGTGCCGGCGTCCGCGCGCTCCGGCGCCGTGCGGAAGTAGGGCGTGAGGGCCTGGATGACGGCCTGCGCGCCGAGGTAGGAGCCGCCGATGCCGATGCACACGAGCACGTCGGCGTCCTGGCGGATGGCAGCGGCGGTGGCTGCGAGGTCTTCGAGCAGGGCGTCGTTGGGGGCGAGCAGCAGGTCGCGCCAGCCGAGGTATTCGCTGCCGGCGCCGGTTTTGCCGAGGACGGCGAGGTGGGCGGCCTCCACGCGGGGGCGCAGCCGGGCGAGGGCGCCGTCTTCGAGAAACGGCAGGGCGGCGTCGGCGTCAAATCGGAGCATGGGAAGGTGCTCGTTCGTAGGTTGCAGGGCGTCGTTTGAGAAGAACGTATAACCCCGGGGCGCGCTTCGGTTGCGCCCGAATCGACAAAATCTGAGCAGGCGCCCCCCGTCACGCCTTCACGCGTTCCCGCACGATTCGGATCCCCTCCCACGCCGGAAATCGCCCGGCCCGCCGCTCCTGATAGAGCACGTTGTAGGCGTGAT
>JBFGTT010000453.1:0-3718 GCA_041565995.1 Rhodothermales bacterium | reverse complement strand
GGCAAAAGGCAGCGCGGCGAGCAGGCACGATGGCCGACAAGAAAGGAGAGCACCGAGGGCGTCCGGGCCGGAAGCAGGCCCGCCCCGACGCGGCGGCGCCTGTCGAAGCGCCGGAGGGCGGCATGCGCCTTAACCGCTACATCGCCCGCGCCGGCGTCTGCTCCCGCCGCAAAGCCGACGAATTGATCCGGCAGCAGCGCGTGAAGGTCAACGGCGAAGTCGTCGCGGACTTCGGGCGGCGCGTCGAGGCGGGCGACGTGGTGGAGGTCGGCGGGCGCGTCATCTCGCCGCGTGCGACCCTCTACCTGCTCGTCAACAAGCCCCGCGACGTCATCACGACGACCCGGGACGAGCGTGGGCGGCAGACCGTGATGGACCTGCTGGATCTGCCCGAAGCTCAGCGCGAGGGGCTGTTCCCCGTCGGGCGGCTCGACCGCGACACCGTCGGCACGCTGCTGATGACCAACGACGGCGAACTGGCCCACCGGCTCATGCACCCGCGCTACCGGATCGAAAAGCGCTACGTCGTGCGCACCCGCGAGGCGGTCAAGCCGCACCAGATCGACCAACTTAAGCGCGGCATCGAACTCGAAGACGGCCTGGCGCGGGCCGACGAGGCGATCTACGTGCGGCCGCCCAACCACCACGAGATCGGCCTGCAACTCCACGAAGGGCGCAACCGGCAGGTCCGGCGCATGCTCGAAGCCCTCGGGCACGAGGTCGTCTCGCTCGAACGGGTGCAGTACGCCGGGCTGAGCACCGAGGGCGTCCGGCGCGGCAAATGGCGCAAGCTCTTTCCCCACGAAATCCGACGGCTACGCAACCTGGTACACCTCAAATAAACGGCACGGCAGGCGCGATGATTGTCAACGACCACCCGCACCGCGAGACGCTCGAAAAGACGCTGACAGACAAAGTCCGGGGCGAAGGACTCACCTACGACGACGTGCTGCTCGTCCCGGCCCGCTCGGCGGTGATGCCGCGCGAAGTCTCCATCGTGACGAAGCTCACGCGCAACATCACGCTCAACATGCCTCTGGTTTCCGCCGCGATGGATACCGTGACGGAGGCCGACATGGCCATTGCGATGGCGCGCGAGGGCGGCGTGGGCGTGTTACACAAGAACATGAGCGTGGCCGAGCAGGCCGAGCAGGTGCGCCGCGTCAAGCGCTCCGAGAGCGGCATGATCCTCGACCCGATCACGCTGCACCCGGAGGACCGCGTGGCGGACGCGCGGGCGCTGATGGCGCGCTACTCCATCGGCGGCATCCCCGTGGTCGATCACGACAACAAGCTCGTGGGCATCGTCACCAACCGCGACCTGCGTTTTCAGGAAGATCCGAGCGTGCTCTTGCGCGACATGATGACGGCGGAGCCGTTGATCACCGCGCCGGTGGGCACCACGCTGGAACTGGCCGAGGCGCTGCTGCAGCAGCACAAGATCGAAAAGCTGCCCGTCGTCGACGCTGAGGGCAATCTCAAGGGCCTCATCACGTTCAAGGACATCGAGAAGAAGCGCCGCCATCCCCACGCCTGCAAGGACGAGCACGGACGGCTGCGCGTAGGCGCCGCCGTTGGCGTGACCGCCGACGTGCTCGACCGCGTGACGGCGCTGGTCGAGGCTAGCGTCGATTTCGTGGTGGTCGATACGGCGCACGGGCACTCGGAGGGCGTGCTCGCCACCGTCCGGCGCGTCAAGGCGGCCTTCCCCGGCCTCGACGTGGTGGCTGGCAACGTCGCCACGCGCGAGGGCGCCGAAGACCTCATCGCCGCCGGCGCCGACGCCGTCAAGGCCGGCGTCGGGCCCGGGTCCATATGCACGACTCGCGTCGTGGCGGGGGTGGGCGTGCCGCAGCTTTCGGCGGTGATGGAGTGCGCCGCCGCCGCGCGCGCCCACGGCGTGCCCGTCATCGCCGACGGCGGCATCAAGCAAACGGGCGACATCCCGAAAGCCCTGGCCGCCGGCGCCCAGGCGGTGATGATCGGCGGGCTGTTCGCGGCGGTCGAAGAGAGTCCGGGCGAGACCATCATCTACGAGGGGCGCAAGTACAAGAGCTACCGGGGGATGGGATCCATCGGGGCGATGCAGGCCGGCAGCAAGGACCGCTACTTCCAGGACGCCGAGGACGACATCAAGAAGCTCGTGCCGGAGGGCATCGAGGGGCGCGTGCCCTACAGCGGGCACCTCAGCGAGATCTCCTTCCAGATGGTCGGTGGGCTGCGTGCGGCCATGGGCTACTGCGGCTGCGCCTCTATCGACGAACTCTACGAGCGGGCGCAGTTCGTGCGTGTGACCGCCGCCGGCATCCGCGAGAGCCACCCGCACGACATCCACATCACGAAGGAGGCGCCCAACTACAGCAGCCGGTTTTAGCGCGCTACGCCGGGCGCGTGTTGTGCCGTTATTGCATGTCAAAAATCCCCGTCATACAGGATTTGCTGCGCGCGCACGGCGCCGACGCGGCGCTCGTCACGTTCCTGCCCGACGTGCGGTGGGTGTGCGGCTTCACCGGCTCCAACGGCGTGCTGTTGGTGCGGCCCGGCGCGGCGCACTTCGTCACCGACGGGCGCTACCGTGAGCAGGCGCAGCGCGAGGTCCACAGCGCGACGGTGCACGTGCCCGGCTACGAACTCTTCAAGTACGTCGCCGAAGAAAACCTGCTAGCGGGCGCCAAAACGGCGCTTTTCCAGGCAGAGCACGTAACGGTGGCGCAGCTCGAAGAGTGGAAGCAACGGCTACCCGCCGTGCGGTGGCAGGCCGTAGAGCGCCTGCTGACGCGGCACGTGGCGGTGAAGACCGAAGACGAGGTGGCGCGCATCCGGCAGGCGCAGGCCGTCACCGACGCCGTCTTCCGTCACGTGCTCGGCGTGATCCGGCCCGGCCTGACGGAGCGAGAGGTAGCCGCCGAGATCGTCTACGAGCACCTGCGGCGCGGCGCGGCGAAGATGTCGTTCGATCCGATCGTGGCCTCCGGGGCCAACGGGGCGCTGCCGCACGCCCGGCCCACCGACAAGCGCCTCGAAGCGGGCGAACTGGTGGTGCTCGACTTCGGCTGCTTCGTCGACGGCTACGCATCGGACATGACGCGGACGGTGGCCCTCGGCGAGCCGGGTGCGGAGGCGCGCACCGTCTACGGTGTCGTGCTGGAGGCGCAGCAACGCGCCATCGAGGCTGCCCGCGCAGGGATGACGACGAAGGCGCTCGACGGGGTAGCGCGCGGCGTCATCGAAGCCGCCGGCTACGGCGCGTTCTTCAGCCACGGCCTCGGGCACGGCATCGGCCTGCAGACGCACGAGTGGCCCCGCGTCTCCTACCACGTCGACGAGACGCTGCCGGAGGGCGCCGCCGTCACCATCGAGCCGGGCGTCTACGTGCCGGGCCGTTTCGGCGTGCGCATCGAAGACATCGTGGTGCTGCGCAACGGCGGCTGCGACGACCTGACCGGCTCGCCCAAAGAACTCGTCGTATTGTAGCCGCCGAGGGTATCGTTTTCGAGCATCATTACGTACGTTAGGTCTCAACGGGTCACGCTCATCAACACACCATCCCGCAAAGACCGTTGCGCCGCGTCCTCGTCATCGCCTATTACTTCCCGCCTCTGGGCCTGAGCGGGGTGCAGCGCGTGGCGAAGTTCGTCAAGTACCTGCCCGTGCACGGCTGGCAGCCGACGGTGCTGACCGCCGAGCCGGCAGGCTATTTCGCCTACGACGGGACGCT
>JBFGTT010000452.1:0-3719 GCA_041565995.1 Rhodothermales bacterium | reverse complement strand
TCGTCACCGAGGGGCGTTCCTCCAGCTGCGCCACGAAGGCGGCGCTGTCGATGGTGTCTTCGGCCATCTTGCGGTAGGTGGTCCACTTGCCGCCGGTGATGGTCACCAGGCCGGAGCGGTCGATGTGCAGGGTGTGGTCGCGCGAGAGGGAGGCGGTGCCGCCGTTCTGGCCGTTGCCCACGAGGGGCCGCAGCCCGGCGAAGGTGCTCAGCACGTCGGCGGGGGTCGGATCCTTCGAGAGGTAGCGCGCGGCGTGTGTCAGCAGGAAGTCCCACTCTTCGTCGAGCGGGCGGGGTTCGAGCACGGCGGCCTCGACGGGCGTGTCGGTGGTGCCGATGAGCACGCGCTGGTGCCAGGGGATGGCGAAGAGCACGCGTCCGTCGTCCGTACGGGGCACCATGATGGCGGTGTCGGTGGGCAGGAAGGCGCGGTCGAGGACGATGTGGACGCCCTGGCTGAGCCGGAGCATGGGCGGCGCCTGCGGGTCGTCCAGGCGGCGGATGGCGTCGGTGAAGATGCCGGTGGCGTTGACCACTACGCGCGCTTCGAGTTCGTATTCGCGCCGGCCTTCGAGGTCGCGCGCGACGACGCCGGCCACGACGTCGCCCTGGCGCGTGAGCGCCGTCACCTGCACGTAGTTGAGCACCGTGGCGCCCAGATCCACCGCCGTCTGCGCCATGTTGACGGCCAGGCGCGCGTCGTCGAACTGCCCGTCGTAGTACTGCACGCCGCCGCGCAGCCCGTCGGATTCGAGCGTAGGCAGGAAGGCCAGCGTCTCCTGGCGCGAGAGGCGCACGGAGGGGCCGAAGCCGGCGCGTCCGGCCAGCAGGTCGTAGAGCTTCAGGCCGATGCCGTAGAACGGGCCTTCCCACCAGTCGTAGCTGGGCACCACGAAGCGCAAATCGTGGACGAGGTGCGGGGCGTTCTGAAGCAGCCGCCCGCGCTCGCGCAGGGCTTCGAGCACCAGCGAGACGTTGCCCTGCTGCAGGTAGCGCACGCCGCCGTGGACGAGCTTGGTGCTGCGGCTCGAAGTGCCCTTGGCGAAGTCGTGCTGTTCGAGCAGCAGCGTCCGGTAGCCGCGCGCGGCGGCCTCGATGGCCGTCCCCAGGCCCGTTGCGCCGCCGCCGATGATGAGCACGTCCCAGGGCGCGCTGCGTTCGTCGAGGCGTTGCAACAGGTCGTCGCGGTTCATGCGGTGGGCGGATAGGCAGGGGAGGGGGGATCACTCCGGTTGCAGCCGGGCGCCGGCCGCGGTGGCAACGGCGTCGCCGTTGGTGTCGTAGCAGCGCGGGTCGGCGTGGTCCTCGCAGGGGGCCACTTCGAATTCGAGCGTCGAATGGTGGATGCCGAAGGCGTCGTGCAGCCGTTGCTTGACGGCGCTCTTGAGCGCCTCCAGGTCTTCGAGGTCGCGCCGGTCGATGACGATGTGGGCCTCCAGCGCCGTCTCGTGCTCGTCGAGTTGCCAGACGTGCAGGTGGTGCATCTCCAGCACCCGGTCGATGGCCTGCACGCTGGCTACCACCTCGTCCAGGTTCAGGTGCCGGGGCGTGCCTTCCATCAGGATGTCCACCGTCTGGCGCAGCATCTGGTAGCTGTGGTAGAGGATGTAGAGCGAGATGAGCAGCGTCAGGATGGGATCGACCAGGTAGACGTCGTAGACGAGGATCAGCACGCCGCCGAGCACCACGCCCACCGACGAGACGGCGTCGGCGACGATGTGCAGAAAGGCGCTCCTGATGTTGAGGCTGCCCCGCGCCTCGCGAAAGAGCAGCAGCGCCGTCAGCACGTTGGCCAGCAGCCCGACGAGGGCCACCGCCAGCATCACCGCCCCATCGACGGGCTGCGGGTCCAGGAACCGCTCGACGGCCTCTTTGATCAGGTAAAAAGCGATCAGCAGGAGCGTCACCAGGTTGACGAAGGCGCCGATGATCTCGGCCCGCTTGTAGCCGAACGTTTTCTCGTGCGTGGCCGCCCGCCCCGCGATGCGCCGCGCCGCCAGGCTGATGCCCAGCGAGGTGGTGTCGCTGAAGTTGTGCAGGGCGTCCGAGAGCAGCGCCAGGCTGCCGGCCAGCACCCCGCCGACGACCTCGGCGACGGTGATGAGCAGGTTGAGCACGATGGAGAGCACCAGCCGCCGCTCGCCGCCCCGCCGCCCCGGCTCGCTGCCCGCGTTGTGTCGATGATGGTGGTGGTGAGATCCCATACCCCTGTGACGGTGACGGAAGGGACGCCTGCCCTCGAAACGGCTCCCGATGCGGAAGGATCCAGGGCGGGCCGGTCGAAACCCAACGCCGCGCCGGGCGTCTTTGAAACATTTGGAAGCGTCCGCGCGCAAAGACGAGGCGTCGCCGTGCCCGACATTTCGCTGGACATACCCAACCTGGTCAACCTCGCCATCCCGGCCTTCTTGCTGCTGCTCCTCGTCGAGGCCGTCGTCAGCGCCATCGGCCAGCGGGACCTGTTCGAGGCCAAAGACACGTTTGCCAGCCTGGCGATGGGCGTGGGCAACGTGCTGACGAACCTCTTCGCCAAGGCCATGGTGCTGGGGGTTTTCTGGCTGATCTACCGGCACACCGGCTTCTTGAAAGCCGTGCTGACGCCGGACAAGGGGTGGGTCTGGGGCCTGCTCTTCTTCGCCGAAGACTTCTCCTACTACTGGTTCCACCGCGTCAGCCACGGCAGCCGCTTTTTCTGGGCCTCGCACGTGGTCCATCATTCGTCGCAGAAATACAACCTGGGCACGGCCCTGCGGCAGACGTGGACGGGCAACCTCACCGGCAGCTTCGTCTTCTGGCTCTGGCTGCCGCTGCTGGGCTTCCACCCGGTGATGGTCCTGACGATGCAGGCAATCAGCCTGATCTACCAGTTCTGGATCCACACCGAAACCATCGGCAAGCTGCCCCGGCCCATCGAGTGGGTCTTCAACACGCCCTCGCACCACCGCGTCCACCACGGCTCCGACGTCAAATACCTCGACATGAACCACGCCGGCGTGCTCATCATCTGGGACCGGCTCTTCGGCACCTTCCAGCCGGAGGAAGAACATCCCACCTACGGCCTCACCACCAATATCAACACCTACAACCCGTTCCGGATCGCCTTTCACGAATGGCACGACCTCTGGCGCGACGTGCGGCGGCCGCTGCCCTGGAAGGCCCGCCTCGGCTACCTCTTCGGCCCGCCCGGCTGGAGCCACGACGGCTCGCGCAAGACGACGCGGCAGCTTCGGGAAGAGCTACAGGCCCGGCAGCCCCACGGGTAAGGCCCTGCTATGCGCGATAAAATCGTCAGGTTGAAAAAACGCCGCGACGAGTTGCTCAACCGGGCCTGCAACCGCCAGGAACGCCCGAAGATCATGGAAGAGGTGCGCGCCATCAACCGCAAACTCCGCCTGCTCGAAGCGCACCCGGCGGCGCGCAAGCGGTGATCACGGCCTCGCGCCGGCCCGGGGCGGCAGCACGTCGAGCAGGTCGATGTCGAAGACGAGCGTGGCGTCGGGCGGGATCACGCACGTGTCGGGGAAGCAGACGCCCCGGCTGCCGTAGCCGAGTTCAGGCGGGACGATGAGCCGGCGCTTGCCGCCCACGCGCATGCCGGGGAGGCCGCGATCCCACCCCCGGATGACGAAGCCGGTGCCCAGCGTGAAGGTGAACGGCGTGTCTTGCTCCAGCGAAGGCTTGTGCTGTTTGTAGCTCGAGTCGAAGATCTGCCCGTTGTCG
>JBFGTT010000451.1:0-3731 GCA_041565995.1 Rhodothermales bacterium | reverse complement strand
GGCAGCACGGCGTGCCCCTGGCAACGCTCGACGAACTCGACGCGCTCGACCTGGCCTTCGACGGCGCCGACGAGGTCAGCCCCGCCCTCGACCTGATCAAGGGCCGGGGGGCGGCGCACACGCGCGAGAAGGTCGTCGCGGCGCTGGCGGCGCGCTTCGTCGTGCTGGTCGATCCCTCCAAGCTGGTCGAGCGGCTGGGCACGAAGATGCCGGTGCCCGTAGAGGTGCTGCCGATGGCCGCCGCGCCGGTAGCGCGGGCGCTCGAACAGCTCGGCGCGCGCGTGGCGCTGCGCATGGGCCGGGGCAAAGACGGCCCCGTCGTCTCGGACCAGGGCTTCTGGATCCTCGACGCCCGCTTCGACGGCATCGACGAACCGGCGGCGCTCGACCACGCCATCGGCCGCATCCCCGGCGTGCTCGACCACGGCCTGTTCATCCAGATGGCGACCGACGTGCTCGTGGGCGAACCCGACGGCACCGTGCTGCGCCTGCAGAGGGGGGAGACGCCGAACCCGTAAGCGCCGCCGAGGCGCAGATGCAAGAAGGCCCGGCCGCGCGAGACGACCGGGCCTTTCGTACATCCCGTTTCGAACGAGGTCTCCCCGCCGGGAAGACTTATTTCAGCTTGAAGGTGATGGGCAGCGACATCTTGACCTTGACGGCCTTGCCGCGCTGCTTGCCCGGCTTGAACTTGGCCTCCTTGACCACGCGCAGCGCCTCCTCGTCGCAGCCCGCCCCGATGCCTCGCACCACCGCCGGATTGGAAACGTTGCCGTTTTCATCGACCACGAACTGGATGATCACACGCCCCTCGACGCCCGCCTTCCGGGCGATCTCCGGATAGCGGATCTTCTTCTGGATCTCGCCGAGGCCGCCGATGAGTTCGGGCATCTGCTCGACGACGACGAAGATCTCCGGCTCCGGCTCTTCTTCTTTCTTCTCCTCCGGCGGCGGCGGCGGCGGCAGGTTGGACAGCGGCTCCTCGATGTCGAGCGAGGCGTCGAGGTCGAGGTCGTCGTCTTCGATGATCTCGTCGTTGGGCACCTCGACGGGCACCGGCGGCTTGGGCGGCGGCGGCGGCTGCTCGATCTGCTTGGTCTGGAGGATCTCCTCCATCTGCACGATCTCCTGTTCCTGCTGCACGAACTCGACGCCGCTGTCCGGCGAGTACTGGACGCGGAAGGCGACGATGAGCAGCAGCAGGGCCGCGATGATGCTGACCTGCAGGACGATCGGATAGCCCTTGCGGAGGTCGGCTTTGGGATTTTTACGGAGTGCCATGGTCGTGTACCGGGCTACGCTGGTAGGAGTAGGCGCGTCTGCCTAAAGGTAGGGCAATCGACGCGAAAACGAAAGGTGCAGGGCTACGCACGTCGAAATAACGTGAGAGGCTCCGGGCGGGTTCCGGGCGAGCGAGCGGCTATACGTTTGAAAAGCCATGGTATAGCGTGAGCGGGCCAAAAAGGGTGAAAATCCGGTTCTGTGGAAAAAGATCGCCGTCAGCGCAACCGGAAGAGCACCGGCAGCTTCATGCGCACGGGCACAGCCTTGCCGCGCTGGCGCCCCGGCGCGAACGTCACCTTCCGGAGGGCGTCGAGGGCGGCCTGGTCGAGTTGCGGGTGCACCCCTCGGAGCACCATCGGATCGACGACGCGGCCCTCGCGGTCTACGACGAACTGAAGCGTAACGCGCCCTTCGATCCCGGCGCGGCGGGCCATCTCCGGATACCGGATCTGCTCGTAGAGCGCCTTGATCCCCCCGACGATCTGCGGCATCTCCTCGACCACCTCGAACGGCTCGTCCGCTTCGGGTTGCGGCGGCGGTGGATCCAGCGGAGGCGGCCTCGTTGCCAGCAGCGGCTCGCCGATCTCGTAGGGATCGTCCAGGTGGAGGTCCACGTCGTCGAGAGGGGTGTCGTCGGGCACGGCGACGGGCACGGGCGGGCGCGGCGGCGGCGGCAGCGGCGTCTCGTGCCGGGTGACGGGCACCTCGGTGACGAGAACCGGGTCGGGCAAAAGCAGCGGCGCAGGCGGCGCAGGCCGGGGATGCCAGTCGAGCTTGAAAGCCAGCAGTGCCAGCCCCAGCGCGACGATCAGCCCGCCCTGGATCAGCAGCGGATAGCCCCGGCGGCGGCGGCGGCGGTCGGCATAGCGAGGCGTCATGGCAGGCTCCTCCGCACCGGCAGGTGGATGGACGGTTCGGGGAAAAGACACGGCGCGCCGGCCAAAGTTGCTCGGCGCCTCAGGCGCGCTGACGTTTTGCGATGGACGTGGTCAGGAAAAGCGCTCCTGGAGCACCCTCGGCAGTTCGTCGAGCAGGTCCGTCGCCATCATGGACGAGGGGGGGCGGCGGGCGGCGTAACGGTCGGCGGCGGCTCCGCCGGTGTGCAGGGCGCAGACGGCGGCCCGCAGTGGGGAGAGGCCCTGGGCTAGCAAGCCCACGCACTGCCCGGCCAGCACGTCGCCGGTGCCCGCCGTCGCCAGGGCCGGGTTGCCGGTGGCGCCGACGTAGGCCGCGCCGTCGGGGCCGGCCACGACGCTGGGCATACCCTTGAGCAGCAGCACGCACTGCCACCGGCGGGCGTAGTCCTGCGCCACGCGGATGCGGTCGGTCGGGTCCACCTCGCTGCCGGCCAGGCGGGCGAACTCGCCGGCGTGGGGTGTCAGGATCCAGCGGCCCCGGGCGTGTCGCGCCACCAGTTCCGGCGCCTGCTCCAGCGCGTTGAGGCCGTCGGCATCGACGACGACGGGCATCTCGACCTGTTGCAGCAGGCGCAAGACGAACGCCTGCGTAGCCGGGTGGCGGCCCAGGCCGGGGCCCACGAGCAGCGCCCGCGCCTTTTCCAGGCGGGGCTGTAACGCCGCGAGCGCGCCGTCGGCGTCTAGCCCGTCGCCGGGCGCGGCGGGCAGCGCCAGCGTCGTCACTTCGGTCAGCCGGCTCGCCAGCAGGGGCTGGAGGTCTTCGGGGCAGGCGCAGGTGACGTAGCCGGCGCCTGCGCGCGCCGCCGCCACCGAGGCCATCACCGGCGCGCCCGTCATCCCGGGCGACCCCGCCACGACCAGGGCCATGCCGGCGCTGTACTTGTGCGCGTCGTGCGCCCGCTGCGGCAGCCACGCCCGGATGGCCGCGTCCGTCGGGCGCAGCGCGCAGCCCGGCAGCCCCTGCGCCCGGTCCAGCGCAAACCGGGGGATGCCGATCTCGACGACCTCTACGCGCCCGGCCAGGCGCGGCCCCTGGCCCAGGAGCAGGCCCGCCTTGAGCGCGCCCATCGTGACCGTCAGCGCCGCCTGCACCGCCGCGCCCAGGACGCCGCCGTGGTCGCTGTGCAGCCCCGTCGGCACGTCGAGCGCGACGGTCGGCGGCGGCTGCTCGTTGAGCCATTCGACCAGGCCGAGGATCGGCGCGCGCAGGGCGCTCGTGAGCCCCGTGCCCAGCAGCGCATCGACGTGCAGGTCGGCCTGGCCGAAGGCGGCCCCTTGCCCGAGGTTTTCGAAGCGCGCCAGGGTGAGGCGTCCGTCGTCGTCGTGTTCGGCGAGGCGTTCGAGCAGGCGCCAGTTGTGCGCGGCGTCGTCGGTCATGGCCTCTGGGCCGTTCAGGGCCACGACGCGCACGCGGGCGCCCCGCGCGTGGAGGACGCGGGCCACGACGAAGCCGTCGCCGCCGTTGTTGCCTTTGCCGCAGAGGCAGGTCACCGTCTTGCCCGCCATCGGGCCGAACACGCCTTCGATGGC
>JBFGTT010000450.1:0-3739 GCA_041565995.1 Rhodothermales bacterium | reverse complement strand
GCCTACACACCCTTTACACCCAGTGATTCCGGACAACGCTTGCACCCTCCGTATTACCGCGGCTGCTGGCACGGAGTTAGCCGGTGCTTATTCACAAGGTACCGTCAAACCCTCAAGAAGAGGGCCTTCTTCCCTTGTAAAAGCAGTTTACGCCCCGTAGGGGTGTCTTCCTGCACGCGGCGTGGCTGGGTCAGGCTTTCGCCCATTGCCCAAGATTCCCCACTGCTGCCTCCCGTAGGAGTCTGGCCCGTGTCTCAGTGCCAGTGTGGCTGGTCGTCCTCTCAGACCAGCTACGGATCGTTGCCTAGGTAGGCCTTTACCCTACCTACTAGCTAATCCGACGCAGGCCCATCCTCGAGTGCCCGAAGGCTTTCATCCCCAACCCATGCGGGTTCGGGAGCTTATGCGGTATTAGCCACCGTTTCCGGTAGTTATTCCCCGCTCGAGGGCAGGTTGCCTACGCGTTACTCACCCGTGCGCCACTTTCCACCCCGGGCAAGCCCGGAGTTTCTCGTTCGACTTGCATGTGTTAAGCCCGCCGCCAGCGTTCGTCCTGAGCCAGGATCAAACTCTCCGTAGTAGAAGGTTTGATACGATGTTTGAGCCGTGTTGCGTGCTCGCGATCTACCCTGACTCGTTGCTCTTCGAGCAACTTGTCTGAAATCGACAAAGACTCGCTATACTTTCAGTCTTATCAAAGAACGACCGACCGTCTTTCGACGATCCAGCCGCGCCGCCGAACGGGGGGCTTCGAGAGCCGCCCTTTGAGCTTGGCGCGGACTGTCAATATACGCCGGCTGGCGAAAAGGTGTCAAGCGATTCGCCGGGCTTGTTGATCTCTTCAAAAACCTTGCGGGGCTTTTGTGCGAGGCTCAACGCGTGTGCCCAGGCCGGCAGATTGCAACGTCGGCGCTTTTGCGAAGGTTCCGCCAGACCTCCTATTCAAGAAGGCTTCATAGAAAGCGCCTGCGAAATCCCGCCGTCGCCGGAGCGCAGCGGGTGCCACGAAACCCGGCGCCGTCTCTCAGGTTTCCTCTCCACCCTTTTTTTCGGGCGCTTCCTCCTCGGACAGGCCGGGCGGCACGGCCGGAGGCGCCTCCTCTGCAGCGCACAGGCTCCTGCTCCGGACACGCATGCAACGTTCATCGTTTCTGCCTCAAGCGCGCGCGGCGTTGCGCCGCGTCTACCGCTACCTCCGCACGCTGGCGCGCAACCGCTACTTCTGGATCGGCCTGGCGGGGCTGGGCGTGGTGGGGCTGCTCGGCTACGTCCTGCTCAACAACCTCCTCATGCCCATCTACACGCGGCACGAGGTGGCCGTGCGCGTGCCGGAGGTGATCGACCTGCCCTACGAGGAGGCCCGGCAGTTGCTGGCGACGCAGGACTTGCGCGTGGGCACCGTGGTGCAGCGCTCCGACCCGGCGCACGAGCGCAACGTGGTGCTCGATCAAAACCCGCCGCCCAACGCGCTCGTCAAGCCGGGCCGCCGCATCTACCTGGCCGTCAACACGGGCGAGGTGCCCATGGTGACGGTGCCGCGCGTCGAGGAGATCTCGCTGCGCGAGGCCGAAGCGAGGCTGCAAGCCGTGGGGCTGCGCGTGACCGACTCGCGCCCGGACTCGATCCCTTCGCCCCATCCCAACACGGTCACGCGGCAGCAGCCGGCGCCGGGCGAGGTGGTGCCCGAAGGATCGAGCGTGACGCTCTGGTACAGCACGGGCCTGGGCGAAACCTACGTCACCATTCCGAACGTGACGGGGATGACCGTCGGCGAGGCGCAGCAGATGTTGCTGGAGCGCAAGCTGCGCTCGGTGGTGGTGGGCCTCGACGACTACGACCGCCTCGGCGAGCCGGTGATCCAGCGGCAGAGCCGAGAACCCGGCACGCGCGTGCGCGAAGGCTTCGAACTGCGGCTCTTCCTGAGGGAAGAATGAGGGTCGGAAACGGGAAATTGAAAAGGGGAAATGGGAGGGCGATGGCGCGTCTTCCGACCATTTACTACGTCAGTCGCCTACGGCCCGTGTCCCAATCACCATTTCCCAATTACCCATTCCCAATTACCATACCCCCTCCGCTACTCTTCGACGTAGACGGCAAATCCTTCGGCGGCTTCGACGACGACGCGCTCCTTGTGCTTGGTCGGGATCACGCGGCCCACGTAGTCCGGGTGGATGGGGTACTCGCGGTGGCCCCGGTCGATGAGCACGACGAGCTGGATCGACCGCGGCCTGCCGTAGCGGACGATGGCGTCGAGCGCGGCGCGGGCGGTGCGCCCGGTGAAGAGCACGTCGTCGACGAGCAGGACGGCGCGCTCGGTGACGTCGGCCTGCGGCGCTTCGGGCGGCGGCGGGGGCTGCGTGCGGTCGCGGTCGTCGCGGTAGGGCCGCACGTCGAGCGCGTGCACGGCCACCGGGCGCCCGTCGACGGCTTCGACGTGCGCGGCCAACGCCTCGGCCAGCACGGCGCCCCGGTTACGGATCCCGAAGATCTCCAGGCCCTCGGTGCCCCGGTTGTGCTCGACGATCTCGTAGGCCAGGCGGCGTAGCGTGCGCTGCACGCGCTCCGGCGACATAATCAGGGTACGCGGCATGCGAGTGCGGATTGCGGCGTGCAGAGGGGCGGGATGTTGAGGGGTCCGGCCAACGGGATCCGGTCCTCCGGCATCCCATAAAAAAAGCCCCCACGCCCGTGTTGCGATGGAGGCTCCGACCCGGCTGCCTGGCGGCGCTACTGGAACATCGCCTTGATGCTGCCCCAGGTGCGTCGGACGGCGGTGGGCGTGTAGTTGAGCTTTCGCTCGGCCACCTGCTGGCGCAGCCCGTTGGTGAAGACCGCGTCGAGGCGGTAGTCGAGTTCCTCGGAGGACGACTTGTAGACCTGGTCGTCGATGAAGCGGTATTCCTTGCCGGCCCCGTGCGCCGAGAACGTGCGCAGGCGCGTAAAGTCGGCGGTATAGGCGGTTTTGCGGTAGAGTTCGTAGCTGCGCACGTCTTCCTCGAGGTCGGCCTGCCAGGAGAGCACGAAATCGTTCTGCTGGCGCTCGACCTTGAAATAGCGCAGCTTGACGCTGTAGCTAAAGGCTGCCGTGCCGACACCGGCCAGCAGCACCATCAGGACGAGGAGGAGGGGCAGTCGCTTCATCTAGCAACAGGGGGATGGAGCAAGGGAGCACGGTAAAATAGCAGATCCACCGGAAAGATTCAAAGAGGCGGCGCGCCTCGCTGTGTGATAATACAAACAAATCCGCTGCCATAACGAACCGGCGGCGGGTTTTTCTTGCGGCGCTCAGGCTTCGACCTCGGCGCGGCGGTTGGGGCACTCGGCGCGCAGGCAGTGGCCGTAGAGGTTGAGCGAGTGATGCTTGATCTCGAACTGGTAGAAGTCGGCCACCATTTCCTGGATGCTCTGCAGGCGCGGGTCGCAGAACTCCATGAGTTCGTTGCAGTCGAGGCAGATCAGGTGGTCGTGCTGCCAGTAGCTATAGGCGCGCTCGTACTTGGCCTGGTTCTTCCCGAACTGATGGCGCACCACGAGGTCGCATTCGAGCAGCAGGTCGAGCGTGTTGTAGACGGTGGCGCGGCTGACGCGGTTACCTTTCTGGGTGAGGCGCAGGTAGAGTTCGTCGGCGTCGATGTGATCGCCGGAGGCGTAGATGGCTTCGAGGACGCTGAAGCGCTCGGGCGTCTGACGCAGGTTGCGTTTCCTCAGGAACATCCTGAAGATGTGCCGCACCTCGTCT
>JBFGTT010000449.1:0-3750 GCA_041565995.1 Rhodothermales bacterium | reverse complement strand
CCGAGACGTCGCGCGTGATGGAGGCGTTGTCGGCCTTGCGGGCGATCTTGTCGATCTCGTCGATGTAGATGATGCCGCGCTCGGCGCGTTCGACGTTGAAGTCGGCGGCGTGGAGCAGGTGCGAGAGGATGCTCTCGACGTCTTCGCCGACGTAGCCGGCCTCGGTCAGCGCGGTGGCGTCGCTGATGGAGAAGGGTACGTCGAGGATGCGGGCGAGCGTGCGGGCCAGCAGCGTCTTGCCGGTGCCGGTGGGGCCCAGCAGCATGATGTTCGACTTTTCGAGTTCGACGCCGTCGTAGTCCCGGAAATAATCTTGCGCCTCGATGCGCTTGTAGTGGTTGTAGACGGCCACGGCGAGGGCCTTCTTGGCGCGGTCCTGCCCGATGACGTATTCGTCGAGTGCTTTTTTGATTTCGTGGGGGGTCAGGCGGCGGCGGTGCGTGGTGGGGCGGCGCGGCGCCGTGGGGCCGCTCTGGTGGTAGGCGGCCAGGTCGTTGCGCACGATGCCCGAGGCGTCGTGGATGCACCGGTCGCAGATGTAGACGTCCGGCCCGGCCACCATCGAGGTTACCTCGTGGGCCGTGCGGCCACAGAAAGAGCAACGGATTACGTCGTCGCCTCGGTGGTCACTCATAGAATCAGCAGCGTCAGAGGGACTTGGGGAGGGAAAGGCTTCGCTAGGGCGCTTGCTCCGGCGCATCACATGGTAGGTATATCGGGCTTTTTCCGCAAGGGTTAACCTGCGGCGCCCGCATTGCCCAATATACCAACAAAACAGGAACGGACGCACCTGCCGGCGGTTCGGTCTGCGCAGAAAATTGGATTTTAAGGCCATGACGCCGCATTCCACCCCCCGCCCGGCCCTGCCGGAGGCGTTCCTGGAGCGCCTGCGCCGCATCGTGCCGCCGGACCGTTACGCCGCCGTGCTGCGCACCTTTTCGGCGCCGCAGGCGACGGGCTTCCGCGTCAACACGCTTCTGGCGGCGCCGGAGGCCCTCGCGCGGGAACTTGCGGCCGAGGGGCTGCGCCTGCACCCGGTGGCGTGGCACGCCGAGGCCTTCTGGGTGGCGCCGGAGCAGCGTGCGGCGCTGCTGGCTTCGGCGGCCTGCGCCGGGCAGCGCCTCTACGTGCAGAACCTCTCCAGCATGATCCCGCCGCTGGTGCTCGGCGCCCGGCCCGGCGAGCGCGTGCTCGACCTCTGCGCCGCCCCCGGCAGCAAGACGCTGCAACTGGCCTGCCAGATGCAAAACCGGGGCGAGCTGGCCGCCGTCGAGGTCGTCCGCAGCCGCTTTTTCAAGCTGCGCGACAACCTGGCCGCGCAGGGGGCGCTGGGCGACGCGCGGGACGGCGCCGTCAGAACGTTTTTGCAGGACGGCACGAAGGTGTGGCGCTACCGCCCGGAGCACTTCGACCGCGTGCTGCTCGACGCGCCGTGCTCCACCGAGGGCCGCTTCCGGGTGGACGAGCCGGCGACGTACGCCTACTGGAGCCTGCGCAAGATCCGCGAGATGGCCCGCAAGCAGCGCCGCCTGCTCTTCTCCGCCGTGCAGTGCCTCCGCCCCGGCGGCGTGCTCGTCTACAGCACCTGCTCCTTCGCCCCCGAAGAAAACGAAGCCGTCCTTGACAAAGCCCTCCGGACCTTCGGCGAGGCCCTCCGCCTCGAACCCATCGAGCTGGACCTCGACAACCTGCTCCCGCCGCTCTCGGCGTGGGAGGGCAAAGCCTTCCGTCACGACCTATCCCCCGCCCGCCGCCTGCTGCCCACCGAGACGATGGAGGGGTTTTTTGTGGCGAAGATTCGCAAGGTGGAGCGGACGGTAGCGGGGAGATAGACCGGGGGTGCCCGTCTGTCAACGAACCGCCCAGCATGAGCCGGGCGCGTTCACGCCGGGCGCAATGCCTTCAGGACTTCAGGCATGCGGCAACGCCTCAATCCGCACGACGCCGCCGTCGTGCACGTCAAGGATGACGCGGTGGCCGAAGAGCATGGACATACCCACGAGCACGCCGCTCTTCGAGGCGAGCGTCAAGACCATCCGCTCCCGGTTATCCCAGCGCACGATGGCCTCGTGCACGTCCATGCGAATCTGGCTGCCGTCTCCCAGCGTCGCCTGGGTGGTGCCTACAAAGGGAAGGGCGAGGTCGGTGATGAGGGAGGCGGGCAGCGTCAGGAAGCCATTGAAGCCGGTGTCGATGACGGCTTCGACGATTTTCTCCAGACCATCGGGACCTCTCACCGGCAAAGGCAGAACAGCTTCTCGATCGGCTGAAATGAATCCCTGCATCATGAGGGCACCACCTGGCCGCCGAGCCGGTAGGCCGTAGCGTGACCGATCCGCAGGAGGTAGAGCACGGCGTCGGGGTTTTTCGCTTTCGCGCGCCGCACCGCAGCCATTTCATCCTCATCCACTTCGTACGCTCCGGTCTCGACGTCCAGGACAAGGATCTTGCCCTCGTTCCCGGTTTCTATCTCGGCGCGGATCTGCCGGTTATACCACGCCTCTCCGCGTGCTACAATCTCCTCGCTGGTATATCGTGGATGCGACATGGGCGCGTGCGCCTGGTGCGTCTGAACGCTTTCGTCCCAGCAAACGCCCTGCGCGTCCGTTTCGTTCTCGGCATCGTGCCGACACGCTGTGAACGTTATCTCGATCTATCGCTTCAGCCCCACGCCCCGTCCAGAATCTCCGGGCCGTATTTTTCGATCAGGCGGCGTTCGCGGTAGAGGTAGAAGGCGGCGTCGCAGACTTTGCCGGTGTAGTAGGCGTTGAAGCCGCCGCTGATGAAGGCGCCGGCCATGGGCACCAGGTTGGCGAGCTTGGCGCGCGTCAGGCGGATGCCCAGGGCGCGGATGGCACGCGAGAGGGTCAGGCTCTCGACCGTCTGGATGGTGTGATACCGGGCCACGCCGTGCGAGGCGTCTGAGGCAAGCACCAGGGCCGTCGTCTCCGGGCCGTCGTCGGCGCGTTGCGAGGCGGCGTTGAGCAGTTGCAGGGCGAAGAGCCGCTCGGAGGGCTGCGCGATGTCGTAGCCGCAGTAGGTGGCGTATTCGCCGGCGGCGCGCAGCGTGAGCGCCACCAGGCCCACCACGTCGGGCAGGATGCCGGCGGCGCCAGCAACGCCCGCCGCCGCGCCCTGCGTGGCCGCCAGCGCCCGGTACTTGGTGTCCAGCCCCTTGAGCGCCGCGTCGACGTGTTCGAGGTCCAGGCGCCGGAGGTCTTCGAGGGCCTCGACGGCGTGCCCGGCGGCGCGGTATTCCTGGTAGATGGCCTCGCGCCAGACCGAGTCCTGGACGATCTCGTTGGTGACGCGCAGCAGGCCGCTGACGACGTTTTCGATGGTCCAATCCACGCCGGGCACCTTGCGGATCAGGTCCGTCACGTCGCGCAGGCTGCGGTTGACGCGGTCCACGGTCCGCCCGAACCACCCCAGCGGCGGTTGCTTCCAGCGCTGGATCTCGCGCAGGGCGCGGCGCTCGTAGTCGGAGGGCGTCGGGGCGCGGGGTACGGGCAGGGTTTCCATGCGGCAGTGGCGGGTCGCTGCGATACGGCTGCCGGTCTTATACGAGCCAACGCTGAATTGTTGTGCCGGGGCGGGGGGAGGGACGTGTGGGCGTATGGACGAAAAGACAAATGATTCGTCCGCTCGTCCTTTCGTCGATTCGTCCTTCGGTCGTCTCGGTCAGTTCAAAATCGGCCAGTGGATGCCGAAGCGGAAGCGGCGTTCGGGGAGCGGGTAGACGGGCACGAT
>JBFGTT010000448.1:0-3765 GCA_041565995.1 Rhodothermales bacterium | reverse complement strand
GGTGAGGCTGGGCATCGTCTTGAGTGAGCAACCAGATCGGCAAGAAGAAGCAGAAGCAGCCTACCTCAAGGCGCTCGACGCCTACAGCCGTGCCCTCGACATCGAGCCCAACAACGCCGCCGCCTGGCGCAACAAGGGCTGGACGCTGGACGAACTCGGACGGTACGAAGAGGCGCTCGACGCCTACAGCCGTGCCCTCGACATCGACCCGGACAACGTTAGCGTTATGAATTCCCTTGCATGGAATCTCTACGTTCTTGGAGACGAGAACAGACTGCCCGAAGCAGAAGCCTTTGCTCGCCGGGCCGTCGAGCTAAGCGCTGAGACAGGCGCCTTCCAGCACACGCTGGCGGCCATTCTGGGCGCGCAGGACAAGTGGCCTGAAGCCCTGGAATGCACTACCCTGTTCCTGCAAGACACCGAGATGGTTGCTGCTTCGCTGAACGAGATCATCGCCTTCTTCATCGATGCCGCCGCCGCCGGCTTCGCCGCCGAGGCGCTGGCGTGTATCGAAGCCTCGCCCTGCGCCGAGACGCTCGAAACGATGGCCGTCGCCCTGCGCCTGTTCCAGGGTGAAACGGTGGACGTGGCGCTCGAAATCCGGGAGGTCGCGAAGGACGTGGTGGAGCGGATCGAAGCGCGGCGTGAGGCGCGGCAGCAAGCCTGACGGCTACAACCGCGCGCCGCAACGTTTGCAGAAGGCGGCGTCCGGTTCGTGGCCGGCGGTGTAGCACTGAGGGCAGATCAGCGCACGCGTGCCGGCCTGCACGGAAGCCTCCGCCGCGCGCCCGGCCCGCGCGATCTCCGCCGTGATGATGCCCGTGGGCACAGCGATGATGCCGTAGCCGATGATCATCACGACGGCGGCGAGTGCCTGCCCCAGGTCCGTCTGCGGCGAGATGTCGCCGTAGCCGACCGTCGTGAGCGTGACGATGGCCCAGTAGATGCTCCGGGGGATGCTCGTAAAGCCGTGCTCGGCCCCCTCGATCAGGTACATCAGCGAGCCGAGGATGACCACCAGCGTCAGCACGGCGACGACGAAGATGGTGATCTTGCGCCGGCTGGCCCGCAGCGCCCGCATCAGCACGTCGGCCTCGGAGAGGTAATGCACCAGCTTGAGCACGCGGAAGACGCGCAGGATGCGCAGCAGGCGGATCACCAGCAAAAACTGCGCGCCGGGGAGGATCAGGCTCAGGTACGTCGGGATCACCGCCAGCAGGTCCACCAGGCCGAAGAAGCTCCGGGCGTAGCGCAGCGGACGGCCTACGCACACGAGGCGCAGCACGTACTCGATGGTGAACAGGATCGTAAAGACCCACTCGGCGGCGTAGAGCAGCCGCCCGTAGACCGCCCGGATGGCGCTGACGCTCTCGAGCATCACCGCCACGACGCTCGCCATGATGACCAGGATCAGCGCCACGTCGAACGTCTTGCCCGGCGGCGTATCCGACTCGAAGATGATGATGTAGAGCTTCAGCCGCCAGCCGCTGAGCCGCTCGACGCCGAACAGGGCGCGTTCTCTCGGATTGGTTCGTAGCATGGCCGGTTATCCTTCGTCCGTGGTCCGTCGTTCGTTGCGGGGGCCGTCAACAGGCGCACGCCCTGGCGACGCCCTACGAACCACCGACACGTTTCAAGGAGTGCTCCCACAGGTAGAACGCCGCCACCACCAGCGCGTGCGTGATGCGGCCCGCGACGATGAGTTCCGGCACGTCGGCGGGATCGACCAGGATCACCTCGATGTCTTCGGCGCCGTCGAGGCGTTGCACGCCGTCCGGGCGGGCGTCGAGGGCCAGGAACGAGTGGCAGACGTTGTTCTGGAGGGCCGGGTTGGGCGCCACGCTGCCGAGGCGGACGATCCGCGCGGCGTCGTAGCCGGTCTCCTCGCGCAGCTCGCGCCGCGCCGCCTCCGCCGCCGTCTCGCCGGCATCGACCACGCCGCCGGGCACCTCCAGCGTCACCGCCTCGACGCCGTGCCGGTACTGCCGGACGCAGACGATCTGGCCTTCGGGCGTCAGCGGGATGACGTTGACCCAGTCGGCAGCCTCGATCACGTAGAACGAGTGTTCCTGCCCCGAGCGCGGCGACCGGCGCCGGTCCCGGCGCACGTGGAAGACCTCGTAGTCGCCCCGCCGCTGACTCTCGACGCGTTCCCAGGGTTCGATCATGCGCGTTGAGGAAGTTGAGTCGAGGGGAATCACAGAAGGTGGCGGCAGGGTACGGAGGCCGCTTCACCGGGAGCCTGAAGGCGCGTTCTCGGTCAATCGCTCGGTCTCCCGGCGGGACATTATAGACAATCTCTCACCAGGAAATCATTCCACCAGGAGATATCCCTGATTGACCAGCGCCGTGAGGAGATCGCCGAAACCGGGAGTGTCGAGGTGCGGGGCAAGCGTGGCGGCGGTCAGTGGGGCGGTGCCGGTCAGCAGCGGCGCGGCGAAGGCGAGCGCGGCGTCGAGCCGGTATTCGGCGCCGCAGGCAAAGAGGCTGGCGCCGCCGTCGGCGTGCGCGACGTAGGCGAAGTAGGCCACGGCGCTGCGCCGCAGCCGGGCGCCGCCGGCCAGGGCTTCGGCCAGCGCGTCCGGCGCGTAGGGCGGGTCGAGCGGCAGCGGGTAGAAGCCGCGCTTCGGCTCGGTCACGAAGCGCCCGAACCAGCCGTCGAGGGCTTCGTCGTCGGCCAGGAGGTCGCGGAGGATGTGGCGGATCCGGGCCAGGGCGGCTTCGGGAAGCAGGCCGGGCTGCTCCGGACGCGCCAGGCCCGGATCGTCGTACCGCGCCGTGGGATCGACCAGCCCGGCGGCGTGCGCCAGGAAGCCCTCGACGACCTCGACGTGCGTGGGCGCGCGGAAGCCGATGGAGTAGGTCATGCAGGCGTCGAGGGCGACGCCGTGGTGGGGCAGGCGCGGCGGCAGGTAGAGCAGGTCGCCGGGTTCGAGCACCCACTCGGCCTCCGGCACGAAGCCTTCGAGCAGGCGCACGTCGAGGTCCGGGACGAAGGCTTCTTCGGCTTCGGGGATGGGCGTCAGGCCGATCTGCCAGCGGCGGCGTCCGAGGCCCTGGAGCAGGAACACGTCGTAGCTGTCGAGGTGGGCGCCAGCGTTGCCGTGGCGGGGCGCGAAGCTGATCTGTACGTCGTCGATGCGCCAGTTGGGGAGGAAGCGGAAGGCTTCGAGCAGGTCGGCCACGGCGGGCACGAGGCGGTCCGCCTCCTGCACCAGCAGCGTCCAGTGCGTCTCCGGCAGCGCGGCGAAGTCGTCCTCGTCGAAGGGTCCGAAGCGCATCTGCCAGGGGTAGTCGCCGCCGCGTTCGAGGATCAGGCGGGCCGTCACGTCGTCTTCGCAGGCCAGCCCGGCCAGTTCTTCGGGCGCCAGCGGCGAGGTAAAGCCGGGCAGCGCGCCGCGCACCAGCAGCGGCTTGCGCTGCCAGTAGGCCGCGAGGAAGTCGTCGGGCGAAAGCCCGCCCAGGAGCGTTTCGGGGATGGCCATGCAGGCAGGGGAAGGGCTGCGGGTGGAGGGACCGTCGGCGGCGCTCGGCGGCAGCCGTCGAGCGCTGCCTTCCTTCATACTCCATGGCCGCCTCTAAGTCAAGGGCGGCGCGAGGCCGGGGCGGCCTGAACCCGCCCGTGCTGCACGCGAAGCGGTCCACCGGGGCGCCTCGCCCTGCCGCCACGCCCTAATAAAACGTACGCCGCACGCCCTGGTAGAAATCTTCGGGTATTTCGAAGACCTGCCGCGTCAGGCAGGCGTAGAAGGCCGGCGGCTCCGG
>JBFGTT010000447.1:0-3778 GCA_041565995.1 Rhodothermales bacterium | reverse complement strand
TCGGCGTGCGCGACGTAGGCGAAGTAGGCCACGGCGCTGCGCCGCAGCCGGGCGCCGCCTTTCAGGGTCTCGGCCAGTTCGCCCGGCGCGTTCGGCACGTCGAGCGGCAGGGGGTAGGCGCCGCGCTTCGGCTCGGTGACGAAGCGCCCGAACCATCGGGCGAGGGCTGCGTCGGCGGCGACGAGATCGCGCAGCACCGCGCGGATCTGCGCCAGGGCGGCGTCGGGGAGGAGTCCGGGCTGCGCGGGGCGTTCGAGCCCCGGATCGGCATAGAGTGCCTGCGGATCGACCAGCTCGGCGGCGTGCGCCAGAAAGCCTTCGACGATCTCGGCTTGGGTGGGTGCGCGGAAGCCGATGGAGTAGGTCATGCAATCATCGAGGGCGACGCCGTGGTGGGGCAGGCGGGGCGGCAGGTAGAGCAAGTCGCCGGGTTCGAGCACCCACTCGGCGTCCGGCGCGAAGCGTTCTAAGAGGCGCACGTCGAGATCGGGCACAAAGGCTTCATCGCCTTCGGGGAGGGGCGCTTGGCCGATCTGCCAGCGGCGCCGGCCCAGGCCCTGGAGCAGAAACACATCGTAGTTATCGAGGTGGGCGCCGGCGTTGCCGTGCGTGGGCGCGTAGCTGATCTGTACGTCGTCGATGCGCCAGTTGGGCAGGAAGCGAAAGGCTTCGAGGAGGTCGGCCACGGCGGGCACGAGGCGATCTACCTCCTGCACCAGCAGCGTCCAGTGCGTCCCCGGCAGCGCGGCGAAGTCGGCCTCATCGAAGGGGCCGAAGCGCATCTGCCAGGGATAGTCGCCGCCGCGTTCGAGGATCAGGCGAGCCGTCACGTCGTCTTCGCAGGCCAGCCCGGCCAGTTCTTCAGGCGTCAGCGGCGAGGTAAACCCTGGCAGCGCGCCCCGCACCAGCAGCGGCTTCCGTTGCCAGTATTCCTTCAGAAAAGCTTCAGGCGTCAGCCCGCCGAGGAGCGTCGTGGGGATCGTCATCTGGCAAAAAGAGTCGTCTCGGTACGTCGCGTCGAGACGTAAAATCCGAAATTCGAAGCTCGAAAGCCCAGCTTTCGGACGGCATGTCGTGATTTCCTGGTGCGTGGAGCCCGGGGCCTGTCAGGCCGATGTGTGGACGGGCCGACGAACGATGCTTCGTCGATGCGCCAAAAAACAAAGGGCCGGAGGAACAAGAAGTCCTCCGACCTAGCCCACCTCCAGAAAACCAGGCAATCCCCCTCAAAACTGCCTGCTACTGGAACGCCGGGGCGTTTTGAGAAGCGGTTACTCGGCGGGCGGCAGCAGCACCGTGTCGATGACGTGGACGACGCCGTTGGTCGCCTCAACGTCCACCGCCGTCACCGTCGCGTTGTTGATCATCACGGCGCCTTCCTTGACCTGGATCGAGAGCGGCGACCCCTGCACGGTCGGAGCCGAGGTCAGCGTAACCACCTCGCCGGAGGTCACGGTACCGGGCACGACGTGGTAGGTCAGAATGGCGACGAGCTGGTCCTTGTTTTCGGGCTTGAGCAGGTGCTCGATGGTGCCTTCGGGCAGTTTGGCGAAGGCTTCGTCCGTCGGAGCAAAGACCGTGAACGGCCCCGACCCTGAGAGGGTCTCGACCAGACCGGCGGCCTTGACGGCGGCCACCAGCGTGTTGAACTGCCCGTCGATGGCTATCTCGACGATGTTTTTGTCCGGGTCGGTGTCGGCGGCGGCCTGCGTCTGTAGGGCGAAGAGCGCCAGGATGGCGACCGAGAGGAAGGCGGCGATCTTGTGGAGCAGGGTGGCTTTCATGGGAGGTACCTCGTGTCAGGGTTGGTTTTCGTTCAGAACGTTCTAAACGTTCATATCGTTCAAAACCTTCTATGACCCTTTCGCTGGAAAGATTCGCATCCTCGAAGGCGTAACAAGAAAGGAACAATCAGGCCGCGCCGGGCCGTATCTTGCCCGCCTTCGGTCGCATCCGGAACCAGCCCCTTTCGCCGTGCAAACCCGAACGTTTTCTCCCAGAGAATTAGCCGACGTGCTCGGCGTCAGCGAGTCGTCCATCAAGCGATGGGGCGACGCCGGGCTGATCGACGTGACGCGCACGGCGGGCGGCCATCGCCGCATCGTGATGCACGAGGCGCTTCGCTTCGTGCGTCGCCAGGGCATGCGCATCCTCCGCCCCGACCTGCTGGGCCTGCCCGACCTGCAGAACCTGTCGCCCGAAGCCCGTGCGGGCGACCTGACGGCGGACGCCTTGTTCGAATTGTTGCAGGCAGGCGAGGCCGCGCGGGCACGCGGCCTGGTGGCAGCGGCCTACCTGGACGGTACGCCCCTGGCGCGCCTCTTCGACGGCCCTATGGCTGGCGCGCTCGAACGCTTCGGCGAACGCTGGATGCACGACGAGGGCGGCATCTTCCACGAACACGTGGCGACGAATGTGTGCATCGAAGCGGTGGGGCAGGTGCGTCTGCTCATCCCGCCGCCGGAGGAGGGTGCGCCCGTGGCGCTCGGCGGAGCGCCGGAGGGAGACCCCTACCTGCTCCCCTCCCTGATGGCCGCCGCCGTCCTGGCCGACGCCGGCTACACGGTCGTCAACGTGGGGGCGCACACGCCGATAAGCGCCTTTCACCACGCGGTGGCGACGCATCATCCCAGGCTGGTCTGGATCGCCGTCGCCTCCGACCTTTCCGACAGCGCGCGCACCGCCCTCGCGCAAGACGTGATCGTTCCGCTGGGGCAGCAGGCGATAGAGGTGGTGCTAGGCGGGCGTGGCGCGGAGGCGCACCGGGACGCGTGGCCGGCTTCGGCGCGCCTGCTCGGTTCGATGGAGGAACTGGCGGCGCTTGCAGACGCTTTGTCCGGCGCCACGCCGTGATCAGCGCGCCAGCACGTAGCGCCCCTCAACGCCGGCGCGGCTTCCAGCGTCCCTCTCTGAACACGGTGCGGATGTCTTCCAATACCTCACGGTCGAACAACAAGGGCTCGCCCGCCGAGAGGTCTACGTTCTGGACGGGGGCGATGCGCAGGTCGTAGTTCTCCCACCCCATGTAATCGACCAGCAGTTGCTGAAATTCCGCATCCACGACGCCGTCGAGGGGTCCGTCGTAGAAGCCGCGCGTGGTCCAGATCTGCTGCAACTCTCTGGCGATCTCCTCCGTGACGGGGATCATGTTTTCCGGCTTCGACTGCGTAAAGTAGAGGTTGTTGAGCCGGTAGAGGCGGTCGAGTTCGGCGATGGGCGTTTGGTGGTCGTAGACCGAGATGTCGATGAAGTTGTCCTGGCCGTCGTAGCCGGCGCCGTCGCGCACGACGAGGAGGGCGGCGCTCTGCTCGCCGCGCTGGTCGCCGCCGGCCTGGCCGCCCGCGATGAGCGCGGCCATCAGCCGCCCGGCCAGTTCGCCCTCGGTGGCTTCGAAGGCGGCGGCCATCGCCTCGACGGTTTCTTTGGAGACCAGGATGTTACCCTGCGCGGTGTAGCCGGTGCCCGTCACGACGGTACCCACGTTGCCCTGTTCGGGGCCGACTGCGGCGGGCGGGCCACCCTCCTGCCCCACGCGCCCGCCGGCCCAGGCGAAGCACTCGGAGCCGGTCCACGTGGCGGCGTTGCCTTGGGCGTCGACGATGCCTACCTGCCGTTGCTGCCGGCCTGTGTCGCCGCGCAGGATGATGCGCAGGGCCTCCTCGGCGGTGGCGCCTTGCGCCATCAGTTCGAGGCCCTTGATGCCGTAATCCAGCTCGGCGAAGCTCTGCGTGGCGACGGCGCCCACGCCCGCCTTCGCCCACGGCACGATGGGCCGCAG
>JBFGTT010000446.1:0-3807 GCA_041565995.1 Rhodothermales bacterium | reverse complement strand
GCGACCTGGGCGGTCGCACCGGCTAATTTTTTTGGCAGACCCGAACGCGCCGGGGGCGAAACCGCCCCCGTACAACTTCCCATCGGCATCCGGGTATAAGCCGCGCGAGGTTTTTCCACTCCCCATCTCCGCCGAGGCATGGCCCCCGCCGGCAGCGCCCCTCCTCCCCGCGTCTCGATCATCATCGTGAGTTGGAACGCCCTGCCGCTCTTGCAAAAGTGCCTGCCCTCGGTCGTGGCTACGGATTATCCCGACTTCGAGATCATCCTGGCCGACAACGCCTCCACCGACGGCTCCTCGGCGTGGGTCGAGGCGACGTTTCCGCAGGTCAGGATCGTCCGCCATCCCGAAAACTGGCTCTTTTGCCGGGGCAACAACGCCGCCGTCCCGCACGCCACGGGCGTCTACCTGGCGCTGCTCAACAACGACGTGGAGGTGCCCCCGGGCTGGCTGCGTCCGCTCGTGGATGCGATGGAGGCCGCGTCGGACGTGGCCGCCGTGCAGCCCAAGCTGCTCCAGTACGACCGGCGCGACTGTTTCGAGTATGCCGGCGCCTCCGGCGGCTTCCTCGACCGCTTCGGCTACCCCTTCGCGCGCGGGCGCGTCTTCTTCACGCTCGAAGAAGACCGGGGCCAGTACGACGACGCCCGCGACGTCTTCTGGGCCACCGGCGCCGCGCTGCTGCTGCGCCGTAGCGCCCTCGACGAGGTGGGCCTGCTCGACGAGCGCTTCGTGATGCACATGGAGGAGATCGACCTGTGCTGGCGCCTCTGGCGGCGCGGCTACCGCGTGCGCGTCGAGCCGAAGAGCCGGGTCTATCACATCGGCGGCGGCTCGCTGGCGCCGGGCGACCCGCGCAAGGTCTATTTCAACTTTCGCAACAGCCTGCTCCTGCTCTACAAGCACCTCCCCCCTGCCCGCTGGCGCGCGACGTTTCCGCTGCGCCTGGCGCTCGACGTGCTGGCCGGGCTGCGCGCGCTGTTGGCCGGACGCCCTCGCGAGGCGGCCGCCATCGTGCGCGCCTACCGCGACGCCCACCGCCTGCGCCGCGCCTACGCCGCCGAGCGCCCCCGGCCCGGCGAGCCGGCCGTCCTGCCCCCCTATCGCGGCAGCATCGTGTTCGACTATTTCGCGCGGGGCCGCCGGCGGTTTTCGGACCTGCCGGAGGCGCGCTTTCTCGACTAGATCGGCAGGCGGTGGCCGCCGCGCCTCACCCTCCTGCCTGCCTCGGCCAGAGGGCGGCGCACACGCCGGCGAGCACCAGCCCCATCCCGGCCACCGCCAGCGCGCCCGGCGCTTCGCCGAAGAGAAAATAGGCGGCGACGGAGGCGGCGACGGGTTCGAGCAGCGAGAGCACGGCCAGCAGCGCCACCGGAAAGTAGCGCACGGCGTAGTTGAACGAGCCGTGGCCCAGCAGCGACGGGCCGAGCGCCATCAGCAGGCACAAGGCGTAGATCGAGGCGTCGTAGCCCAGCAGCGGCGTGCCGAGTAGGAGCGCCGTCGCCAACGTCGTCAGGGCCACGACGCAGTAGAGTGGGAAGACGTAGGCCAGCCACGAGTACCGCTGCCGCACCACGCGCCCGATGACCAGGTAGCCGCTCACCAGCAACGCTGCCGTCAGCGCCAGGCCGTTGCCCAGGGCCGGGTTGGGCGCCTGCCCGGTGGTCTCGTGCAGGTCGCCCCATCCCAGCAGCACCGCCCCCGTCACCGAAACCACGATGCCCGCCGCCAGCGGCAGCGAGAGGCGCTCGCGCAAGAACACGAAACCCAGCAGGGCGATGAAGATCGGGTTGGTCCACACCAGCACCGAGGCGCTGGCGACCGAGGTGTGGTAGAGCGACTCGATGAAGGCGATGAAGTGCAGGCCCAGCAGGACGCCCGCGCTCACCACCAACGCCCAGTCGCGCCGCGTGAACCGCCGCACTTCGGAGCCGATGCGCGGCAGCGCCACCGGCGCCAGCAGCACCGCCGCCAGCAGGGTGCGCCAGACGGCCAGGGCCGCGCCCGGCGCCGCGCTGGCAAAGCGAACCAGGATCGGACTCATCGCAAAGCTGACAAGCCCCAGCGCCAGGATCGGGTAGACGCGGAAAGGACGCGGTTCAGACATGCCGGGATGAGAGGACGTGTGGACGAAGGGGAAGGTAAAGAGGAATCCTCGTCGTTTCGTCGGCTCGTCGTTTTGTCCGCTCTTCGATTCGTCCATACGTCCGCGCGTCCACCTCACGGCGGCTAACGCAGGCGGTCCATCGACTTGACGAGGGCGATGTCCCGGTCGACGCCGCGCCGGGCCAGCAGGAAGAGCAGGTAGGCCAGTAGCGGCAGTAGCAGCGTCGCCAGCGCGCCGAGGTCGAGGCCTTGCGCCGTGCGCACGGTGAGGGTGTCGGCCAGGTAGAGGCCGCCGTAGAGCGCCAGCATGTGCAGCACCGTGAGCACCTGCGCCAGCACGATCACCCGGCGCTGTTTCTTCCGGTTCGTGTAGAGGAACACCGCCACGAGCGCCGCGGCGGCGGCCAGTCCGCCGAGCGCCAGCACAGCCGGCGTGAACCAGGCGTGGGCCGCCGTCGCTGCCCCGCGCCCGGCGGATTCGAAAAAGAAGAGCGCCGCGAGCGCCGCCGCCCCCAGCACCAGGTAGACCGTTTGAATGCGCTGGATCATCGCTTCGATAGCCTTCGCGTGTTTGGGTGTTCGCGTCGGGATGCTGGATGCTCAGGCCGCCAGGATGGCGGCGACGCGGTCGGCCAGGTGGTCTGCGAATTCGGTGGTGGAGCAGCGGCCGCCGACGTCGCCCGTGAGGCAGGTGCCCTCGGTGTAGGCGTCGTGCAGGGCCTGCCGGAGGGCGTCGGCGGCGTCGGTCTCGCCCAGGTGGCGCAGCATCATCTCGGCGGTGCGGATGAGGGCCGTCGGGTTGGCCTTGTTCTGCCCGGCGATGTCCGGCGCGCTGCCGTGGACGGCCTCGAAGACGGCGTAGTCGTCGCCCAGGTTGGCGCCGGCGACGACGCCGAGGCCGCCGACGAGGCCCGCGCACAGGTCGCTGAGGATGTCGCCGAAGAGGTTGGTGGTGACGATGCAGTCGTAGCGTTCCGGATACATCACCAGTTGCATGCACATGTTGTCGATGATGCGGTCGTTGAAGGTCACCTCCGGGTAGTCTTCGGCGATTTCGCGGCCCAGGTGCAGGAACATACCGGAGGTCTGTTTGAGGATGTTGGCCTTATGCACGAGCGTCACCAGGCGGCGCTTGTGGCGGCGGGCGTACTCGAAGCAGAACCGGATGATGCGCTGCGAGCCTCGGCGGGTGATGCGGGCGATGGAGTCGGCGATTTCCAGGCGCGGGTCGTAGTTTTCGATGCCGGAGTAGAGCCCTTCGGTGTTTTCGCGGAAGATGATCAGGTTCACGTCGCGGAAGGGCGTCCGGACGCCGGGCAGCGTCGAGCACGGGCGCACGTTGGCGTAGAGGTCGAGTTGCTGGCGTAGCGCCACGTTGACGCTGCGGAAGCCCGTGCCCACGGGCGTGGTGATGGGACCTTTGAGGGCCACCTTGTTTCGGCGGATCGAATCGAGGATGTGTTCGGGCAGGGGGGTGCCGTAGTCGTCGAGGGCGGCGGCGCCCACCTTGTCGTGGCGGTCCCAGGCCAGGGCTACGCCGGTGGCTTCGAGGACGCGGAGCGTGGCGGCTACCACTTCCGGCCCGATGCCGTCGCCCGGCAGGAGGGTCACGCGATGCGTCATGCCTGCTTTTCTTTTTGAGTGATTGCGTGTTCGGGGGTTGAAGTGTTCGCGTTCGAAAAACAGGAACGCCCTAACACG
>JBFGTT010000445.1:0-3808 GCA_041565995.1 Rhodothermales bacterium | reverse complement strand
TGCGGATGGCGCGGATGAGCGGCTCTTCCTTGGTCGTCTGGAAGATGTGATAATCTTCGATGTACCAGCCGGCGGTTTTGAGCTGCCGGTAGCCTTTCTCCCGCGCCGTCTCGAAGGTCTCGTCGAAGACGTAGAACTCCAGCTCAGACCCCATCTTGGCCGTGAAGCCCATCGCGCGGGCGCGTTCGATTTGCCGCTTGAGGATGGAGCGCGGCGCGTGCGGCAGGTCGTCGCCGTGGTGATCGACGCAGTCGCCCAGCACGAGCGCCGTGCCGGGCAGCCAGGGGATGCGGCGCAGCGTCGAGAGGTCGGGGCGGATGGCGAAGTCGCCGTAGCCCTGGTCCCAGGAGGCGGCCCGGTAGCCGGGCACCGGCTCCATCTCCATGTCTACGGTCAGCAGATAGTCGCACACGTGCATCTCGTGGGCTACCTCGTCGAGGAAGAAGTGCCCCGTCACGCGCTTGCCGATGAGGCGGCCCTGCATGTCGGGCATGCACACGAGCACGGTGTCGATCTCGCCGTCGGCCACGAGCCGCCGGAGCGTTTCCAGGTCGAGCATAGGTCGGTTGGTGGTGGTTCGTTGTACGCTCTCTGCGATCACTACGGTTCGTGGCAGCGCGTCTTCGGTGGGAAGGGCCACGGACTACGGACGACGGACCCGCTCGGCAAAGGCTTCTTCGGGCGCCCGCACCAGGCGTTTGCGGGCGTAGAGGGCAAAATACAGCAGGCCGAAGAAATACCAGGCGGCGGCGCCCAGGACGCCCTTGTTGTAGTCCGGGTTGAGGAACAGGAACAGCAGCGCCGCCGCGCAGATGACCAGCGCCACGACCGCGCCCGGCACGCCGAGCGGGCTGACGTAGGGCCGCGCGATGTGCGGCAGGCGGCGGCGCAGCAGCACGAACGAGAGCAACTGCATGATGTAGGAGATCAACGCGCCGAAGACGGCCATGTTGAGCAGGATGGCGCCCACCGGGCTGTCCTGCGGCAGGAAGAAAATCAGCAGCGCCACCAGGTAGCCCAGCACCGCCCCGGCTATCAGCGCCAGGTGGGGCGTCTGGCGGTTGGCGTGCGTCAGCGAGAGCCACTTCGGGAAGTAGCCCGCCCGCGAGAGCGAGAAGATGTTGCGCCCATAGGCGAAGATGATGGTGTGGAAGCTGGCAATTAGCCCCGCCACGGCGATCAGCGCCAGCAGCTTGGCCCCGACGCCGTCGCCGAAGATGGTCTGGAAGCCCAGAAATAGCGGCTCGTCGGAGGCGCCCACCCCGGCGGCGCCGGGCGCGATGCCGGCGTTGAGGAAGAGTACCAGGAAGCCCGTCACCACCAGCGTCAGCAGGCCGTAGAGGATGCCTTTGGGCATGTCGCGCTGCGGGTCGTGCGCCTCCTCGGCGGCCAGCGGCAGCTCTTCGATGGCCAGATAGAACCAGATGGCGAAGGGCAGCGCGGCGGCCACGCCCGTCCATCCCTTCGGCAGCCAGCGCGTGCCGCCTGGCTCTGGCTCGATGTTGAGCGCCCAGTCCCACGAAAAATGCGGAATCGCACCGACGTAGAAGATCACCAGGATGGCGAGCGCCAGGAAGGTGATGAAGACGGTGAAGCGAAACGAGACCTCCACCCCCGCCACGTTCAGCCCCACGAAAACGACGTAGGCGGCCAGCCACCACAGCGGCGCAAACGACTCCGGCGTCTCGAAGATGGCGCCCAGGTAGCCGCCGATGCCCACGACGATCACCGCCGGCGTGATGACGTACTCCATCGTCTCGCCCAGGCCCGTGACGAAGCCGCCCCACGGCCCCATCGCCGAGCGCCCGAACGAGTAGGCGCCCCCCGTGTGCGGCAGCGCCGGCGACATCTCGCCGATGCTGTAGCACAGCCCCGCATACATCACCGTGATGACTACCGTGGCGATGAGCAAGCCGCCGAAGCCCCCGGCGGCGAGGCCGAAGTTCCACCCGAAGAAATCGCCCGAGATGACCGCGCCGACGCCCAGCGCCCAGAGCGACCACACGCGCGCGTGCCGCCGCAACCCGCGCTGCTCGAAGTAGGCGGCGTCGACGTCCTGATAGGCCACGTCGCGGCGTTTGGCTTTTTTCGCCATCGCCCTGCGTCTGGTGAAGGGAACCCCCTGCGTGCCGCAGGATAGCAAACAGGCGGCAGCATCGCAACGCGGCTGCTGCAGGTTCTATCAGACCGGCGGCGCGGGTAGGCGTTGTTCCGAGACGCCAGGCGATTGTCGGGGTTTCCCTTACTCCAAGGCAGGGACTTCCCCTATTGCCGGCGGCCTACCGGCATGCGTGCTTATACCTGCCTGCTGGCGGGCTTGCTGATCCTGCCGGGTTGCGGCGGAACGTTCCCCGTAGATCGGGTGTCCCAGCGCATCGAAGAAATCGTCGCCTACCTCCGGTCGATCCAGGAATAGCCCGGCTTTTTTGCTCCCGTCACCCGCACACAAAGATGCCCTGACGCATTCTTGCTCGGCGAGCACGCCCAGCGCCGCAGAGGAGGCATGACCGCGCTCAAGGGTCGATGGGCAGGCTCCCGAGGACGTACCGGCGAGAGGCTCCTGCATGATCACGTTCAGCGAAACGATAGCCGGGCATTCCCCTGCTCAAACAGAAGCGGAGAACCATCCATGAAAAGAACCCAAACGATCCTGTTCAGTGTGCTGCTGGGGGCCGGCCTGCTCGCCGCTTGCCAGGACGAGACCCCGAAACCCGCCGAGCCGGCGGCCCAGCAGGCGGCCGGGCCGATCACACAGGGTCGCTCCGGCACCGTCGCGGAAACCATGAATGCCGGCGGCTATACCTACGTGCTCGTCGATACGGGCGCCGAAGCATTCTGGGCGGCTGCCCCCACCTTCGCCGTCCAGGTCGGCGACCCCGTCGTGGTTCCCGATGGGATGCCGATGCAAAATTTCCACAGCCAGACGCTCAACCGCGACTTCGACGTGGTCTATTTCGTCGGCTCGGTGCAGGTAGGGGAGGCGGCTCCGGGGCCGGCTAACGCTCCCCAGATGCCCGAAGGACACCCCGACCTCCAAGGGCAGGTACCCCTGGAGGCCGGCACCATCAACGTTGCCGACATCAAGAAAGCCGAAGGAGGGATCCGCATTGGCGATCTCATGGCCAGAAAAGCCGACCTGGCGGGTACGGAAATCTCCGTCCGCGGCAGGGTCGTCAAGTTCAACGCCCGCATCATGGGCAAAAACTGGCTGCACCTCCAGGACGGCACCGGCGACGTGGGCCGCAACGACCTGACGGTAACCACCGACGCGACGGCCAGGGTTGGGGACACCGTCCTGGTCACCGGCGTGCTTTCCATCGACAAGGACTACGGCTACAACTACACCTACGAGGTGATCATCGAGGACGCCAGGGTGACCATCGAGTAACGCGGGTAGCGCCTTCCCGATGCGTCAGCGAGAGCAGGTACTCCGTGATCTTGGCTTTCGGGACGGTTGCTCGATTCAGCAGGGGCAGCTTCATGGCTGAATTCCCGGGCTGAAGTCGAGACCCGCTGTCTTGAAGACCTTCTTCAAGGCCACGTCGCGGCGTTTGGCTTTTTTCGCCATCGCCCTGCCTCCGGTGAAGGGAACCCCCTGCGTGCCGCAGGATAGCAAACAGGCGGCAGCATCGCAACGCGCGCCCCGGCCGATGCTCTCCACCAGGTGCGTCCCTAACCGCGAAGGCAAATGCAGATGAGGTTATCGAAAGGAGGCGGCATCACGGGCCTGGTGCTGGCGGCCTGCGTGCTCTGTGCCTGCGCGTCGGAGCCGGCTTCGCCTGAGGCGCAGGTGCGGGCGGTGCTCAAC
>JBFGTT010000444.1:0-3810 GCA_041565995.1 Rhodothermales bacterium | reverse complement strand
TCGTGGGGCGAGGTGTTGACCAGGTCGCGCGCGGTCATCGTCGCTTCGGCCACGAGGCGCCCGCGCTCGGCGCCCCGGCGGCCCGCCTTCTCGTCTTCGTCGGCGTGCAGCACGAGGCGTTCGGGGCCGGGATAGGCGGCGGCGTCCTCCTCGGTTTTGTAGCGCAGGAAGCGGTAGGCGGCCAGCATGAACCCTTCGACGAGGGCCTGCCCGGCGGTCTCGGCGTCCAGGCGCGTCTCGGGCAGGCGCAGGGCCACGGTGGCGGCTTTGCGCTGGGCGGCCAGTTCCGCGCCGACGGCGGCGGCCTGCCGCAGGCGCTCGGCGTCGAGCGTATCGGAAGGCCCCAGGCCCAGCAGGGCGGCGCGGCGGGCGCGCGCGGCGTCCGGGTAGAAGAGCACGGCGTCCTCCGGCTCGCCCTTGAAGTCGTCGGCGGCGCGGTGCAGGGTCTGGCCCAGCAGCGAGGCCAGCGCCGGCAGCGCCGCCGCAGCCTCGTCTTCGGCTACCGGGATGAGCAGGAGGTCTACGTCGAGGTCGGAGAGCGGGATGGTGGTGACCGAAACCTTCATATCTATTTTTGCGACTTCATGTCGTTCAGGATGGAGAGATACGCCTCGTCTTCGGGCGAGAGCGCGCCGTTGTCTTCCGGCTCGGGCGTTTGCAGGTCGAGGTGCTGCGGCGCCGAGGCGATGACCCGGCCGATGACCTCTTCGAGCGGGCGGCGGACATAGGCGCCGGAGGCGTTGCGATGGCCGCCCCCGCCGAAGGCCCGCGCCCACTCGTTGACGTGAAAATCGCCCTTCGAGCGGAAGCTGACCTTGGTGCCCCGCGCCGTCTCGGTGAAGATCAGCGCCACACGCACGCCCTCGATGCTCAGGCCGTAGCCCACGAAGCCCTCGGTCTCCTCGCTGGAAGCACCCGACTCCTGGAGCATTCGCTGCGTCACGACCAGGTAGCACAACTGCCCGCCGAAGCGTAGCGTGAGCGTGTCGAGCACCAGGGCCAGCAGGCGCAGGCTCTCCGGCGTTCGCATCTCGTAGAGGGCCGTGTAGACGGCTTCGGGCCGCAGGTCGCCGCGTTCGAGCAGGTCGGCCACGATGCGATGCACGGCGGGCGTGACGCTGCTGTAGCGGAACGAGCCGGTGTCGGTCAGGATGGCGGCGTAGAGCGCCGTGGCCAGCGGTTCGTCGATGAGCGCCGGGTCGTGCGCCGCGATCAGTTCGTAGAGCAACTCGCCCGTCGAGGAGGCCGTGTCGCGCGCGTAGACGTGATCGAACCAGTTCTCCGGCTCGGTGTGATGGTCGATGAGCAGCTTGCGCGCGCCGCTGTGCTTGACCGGGCCGGCCAGCTTGCCCAGCCGTTCGAGGGCGTTGGTATCCACCACCACGATCACGTCGGCGCCGCCGATCTGCTCGTGCTGCGCCACCGCGCCGTCGAAGACCTCGATGGCGTCGATACCCGGCAGCCAGGCCAGGTTGTCGGGCGCCGGGTCGCTGTTGATCAAGGCAACCTGCTTGCCCAGCTTCTGCAAAAACCGCCCCAGCGCAAGCTGCGACCCGATGGCGTCGCCGTCGGGCCGGACGTGCGTGGTGATCAGAAACCGCTCCTGGTCGAGCAGCAGGCGAAGAACGGGATCGGTCATGCGGAGGCGCGGCGTCTCGGGCCGGAAAATTTCAGCCCGTCCTAAACGCCGATGCGCCTCAAAAGTTCGTAGGACGCCTGGACGAAAGGGCGGCTGGACGATTCTCGTTCGGGAAGGGATCAAACCTCGCCGCCGGGCGCTTTCCGTCTCCCGAAACCCTATTTTTATCCGGCCCGCTCCCCTGCCCTGCCGCGCCATGCCTGCCTGCGTCGCCTTCGAATCGACCGTCATCGCGCACGGGCTGCCGTATCCGCAGAACGTGGAGACGGCGCTGCGCCTGGAGGCCGTGGCGCGGGCCGAGGGCGCCGAGGCGCGCACCGTGGGCGTGGTGGCAGGCGAGGTGGTGGTGGGACTTTCGGAGGCCCAGATCCGCCTGCTGGCAACCGCCAACGAAGTGCGCAAGCTGAGCTGGCGCGACCTGCCCGTGGCCCTGGCGCGACGGCAGCACGGCGCCACGACCGTCGCGGCGACGATGTGGATCGCCCATCGCAGCGGCATCGAGGTCTTCGCCACCGGCGGCATCGGCGGCGTGCATCGCGGCGGCGGCTTCGACGTGAGCAACGACCTCGAAGCCCTGGCGCGCCTGCCGATGGTGGTCGTCTGCGCCGGCGCCAAGGCCGTTCTCGACCTGGCGGCCACGCGCGAGGTGCTCGAGACGCGCGGCGTGACGGTGGTGGGCTACGGCACGGACGAACTGCCGGCCTTCTACAGCCGCGAGAGCGGCCTGCCCGTCGACGCCCGCTGCGACACGCCCGCCGAAGTGGCCGCCCTCGTGCACGCGCGGCGGCGGCTGGCGCTGCCGGGCGCGGTGCTCGTGGCCGTGCCCGTGCCCGAAGAGGCCGCCCTGGCGCGCCGGGAGATCGAGCCGGCCATCGAAGAGGCCCTCGCCGAAGCCGAAGCGCGCGGGCTGCGCTCCGCCGCCGTCACCCCCTTCCTCCTGACCCGCCTGGCCGAACTGACCGCCGGACGCTCGCTCCGCGCCAACCTCGCGCTGCTCGAGCGCAACGCCCGCGTCGCCGCCCAAATCGCCCGCGCTCTCTCCCCGCCCACGGCGGCGTGACCAACGCAGAATCCCCTCGTCCTCTCGTCCCTACGTCGGCTCGTCCACACGTCGGCTCGTCCTCACCCCTCCTCCAGCGTCTTCATCTGCTCCTTGACGTGCCGGTTGACGTCCTCCACCTCGTACGGGATCTCGTCGGAGATGGGCACCACGTCGAGGATGAGGCGGGCGTTGCGGTCGTAGGCGAAGTAATTGTAGACCCAGTTGACGAACACGTTGAGGCGGTTGCGGAAGCCGACGAGCTTCATGATGTGGATGAACACCCAGAGGATCCAGGCGACGAGGCCCTTGACGGTGACGCCGCGCGGGAACTCGGCCACGGCGGCGTGCCGCCCGATGGTCGCCATCTGGCCCAGGTCGCGGTAGCGGAAGGGCCGGGTAGGCTCACCCTTGAGCAGGCGGCGGATCTGCCGGGCGGCGTGGCGGCCCTGCTGGATGGCCACCTGCGCCACCTGCGGCAGCAGCGCGCCGTCGGCGCCCTTGCCGCCGGCCAGGTCGCCGGCCACGAAGACGTCCGGGTAGCCGGGCACGCGCAGGTCGGGCGCTACGGCCAGGCGTTGTCCTTTTTCCAGGTCGGCGCCGAAGGTCTCGGCCACGAGTGCGCCGCGAACGCCGGCGGCCCAGATGAGCGTCTGCGTCGGGATGGCCTGGCCGTCTTCGAGGTGAACGGCGCCCTCGGCCACGCGCGCGACGGTGGTCTGGGTGCGGATCTCGACGCCGCGCCGTTCGAGCACCCGCCGCGTGTAGGCGCGCGAGGCCCGGCGGTAGGGCGACAGCAGCTCCGGCGTCATCTCGATGAGGATCACCCGCGCCGTGCGCGTATCGACGCGGCGGTAATCCTTGCGCATCACGTCGAAGAGTTCGACGAGGGCGCCGGCGGTCTCGACGCCCGTAGGCCCGCCGCCGACGATGACGAACGTGAGCGCGCCCTCCGGGGCCGCCTCGGGGTCGCGTTCGACCTGTTCGAAGCGGCGCAGGATGTGATTGCGCAGGTCGATGGCGTCGGGGAGGTTTTTGAGCGGGAAGCCGTGCTCGCGCACGCCTTCGACGCCGAAGTAGCCCGTCACGGCGCCGGCGGCCAGGATCAGGTAGTCGTAGGCGAGGCTGTGGC
>JBFGTT010000443.1:0-3858 GCA_041565995.1 Rhodothermales bacterium | reverse complement strand
CCGCTGACGGCGATGACGCCGCAGACGGCGCGCGGCGAGAGGCCGTAGGGCCGCAGGGCCGCCGGGTCGAGGGCGACGCGGCTGGCCAGGTGCGCCCCGGCAGAGTGGCCCATCAGGAACAGCGCTGCCGGGTCGCCGCCGTGGCGCCCCACGTGGCCCGGCACCCACGCCACAGCGCGCGCCACGTCGTCGATCTGCGCGGCATGGGCGACGACGGGCAGCAGGCGGTAGTTGACGACCGCCGCGCCCACGCCGCGCGCGGCGAAGAAGCGCCCGATGTTGCCGTAGACGTCGGCGCCGCCCACGCGCAAGCCCTTGTCGCCGGTGCGCCAGCCGCCGCCGTGGACGAACACCACCGTCGGCCAGCCCTCGCCTTCGGGCAGAAAAAGGTCGAGGCGGTGCTTGAGGGCGTCGGCGTCGGGACCGTCCCGGTAGGCGACGTCGCGGACGATGCGCTCCTCTGGAATCCGGGCTTTTTTGTAGAGGACGGCGATGCCCAGGCGGTTGACGGCGAAGCACCCGCCGAGAGCCGGCGCCAGGCAGGCTAGCATCACCCCCGTGGCGAGCCATCTCGAAAGACCCGTCTGTCGCATCGTCCGTGCCCTTGAAATTGCGGATACGCGGGCGGAGGCTGTACCTTAAGGCACAGCCTCCGGATCCGCCCGGAGCGTCTATCGTTTGCTGAAGTCCGCGCGCCGCCCCCACCCCTCGCACCGCTGCCGCCATGAATCTACGCAACCTGCTGCCGGGGTGCCTGGCCCTGGCGCTGCTCTGCCCGGCGCTGCCTGCCCGCGCGCAGGAGGGCCTGCGCTCGCCCGCCGCCTTTCTGGGCTACGAACCGGGCAGCCGGTTTACGCCGCACCATCGCGTCGTCGCCTACTTCGAACACGTGGCGGCGCAGGCGCCCGCCGTGCGGCTGGAGCGCTACGGCGAGACCTACGAGGGCCGCCCTCTGCTGCTGGCCATCGTCTCTTCCCCGGAAAACATGGCCCGCCTGGAGGCCATCCGCACCGACAACCTGCGGCGTGCGGGGCTGCTCGGCGCCGCCGCCGAGGCCGGGAGCGCCCCCGCCGCCGACGGCCCGGCCCTGGTCTGGCTCAGCTACAACGTGCACGGCAACGAGTCGGTGAGCACCGAGGCGGCCATGGCGACGCTCTATGACCTGGCCGACCCCGGCAACGCACAGACGCAAGCGTGGCTCCGCGACGCCGTCGTCCTGATCGACCCCTGCATCAACCCCGACGGACGCGATCGCTACGTGGCCTGGTACAACCGCACCGTAGGGCGCTTCCCCAACGCCGCCCCCGACGCCCGCGAGCACCACGAACCTTGGCCCGGCGGCCGCACCAACCATTACTACTTCGACCTCAACCGCGACTGGGCCTGGGCCACGCAGGTCGAGACGCAGCAACGCCTGGCGCGCTACCACCAGTGGATGCCGCACGTCCACGTCGATTTCCACGAGCAGGGCGTCGACGAGCCGTACTTCTTCGCCCCCGCCGCCGAGCCGTTCCACGAGCGCATCACCCCGTGGCAGCGCGAGTTGCAAACGATGATCGGCCGCAACCACACCCGCTACTTCGACGCACGGGGCTGGCTCTACTTCACGCGCCAGGTCTTCGATCTGCTCTACCCCGGCTACGGCGACACCTGGCCCACCTTCAACGGGGCCGTCGGGATGACCTACGAGCAGGCCGGATCGGGCCGCGCCGGCCTGGGCATCGTCACCGCCGAGGGCGACACGCTGCGGCTGCGCGACCGCATCGCTCACCACCACACCACCGGCCTCTCGACCCTCGAGACGGCCTCCGAAAACCACCGGCGCATCGTCGAGGAATTCGCGCGGTACTTCGAGCAGGCACGCACGGCGCCGCAGGGCGCCTACAAAACCTACGTCGTCAAAGGCGGCAACGCCGACAAGCGGGCCGCCCTGGCCGCCCTGCTCGACCGCCAGGGCGTCGCCTACGGCTTCGCCACGCGCACGCTCCGGACACGCGGCCTCGCCTACGCCGACGGCCGCACCGCCGCCGTACAGATCGAACCCGGCGACCTGCTCGTCAGCGCCTACCAGCCCCGCAGCGTGCTTGCCGATGTCCTCTTCGACCCCAATCCCGCCTTGAGCGACACCCTCACGTACGACATCACGGCCTGGGCGCTGCCCTACGTCTACGGCCTGGAGGCCTACGCGCTGCCCGAACGCCTCGACCCCGGCCCGCCGACGCTGCCGCCGGCGGCCTCTGCCAACGCCGCCGGCCTCGACCGTCCCTACGCCTACCTGGCCGAGTGGCAGAGCTTCGAGGACCTGCAATGGCTGGCCGCCGTGCTCCGGGCGGGCGTCAAGCTGCGCTTCGCCCGCGAAGCGTTCGAGATCGACGGGCGGCGCTTCGAGGCCGGCACGCTCATCCTGACGCGCAAGGGCAACGAAGCCCTCGGCGAGCGCTTCGACCGCCTCGTGCACGAGACGGCGGCGGCCCTCGGCCAGCCCGTCTACCCCGTCGCCACCGGCTACGTCACCGCCGGGGCCGACTTCGGCTCCGCCGACGTGCCCTTCCTCAAGAAGCCCCGCGTGGCGGTGCTGGCCGGCCCGCGCCTCTCCGCCTACGCCTCCGGCGAGGTGTGGCACTTCTTCGATCAACAACTGGCCTACCCCGTCACGCTCCTCGACGCCGACGACTTCGGCGACGTCCGCCTCGACGACTACGACGTGCTCGTGCTGCCCTCGGGCGCCTACGCCGACGTGCTCACCGACGAACGCCTGGCCGCGCTCAAGGAATGGATCGGCGCCGGCGGGCGGCTCGTGGCGCTGGAGCGGGCCGCCGCGTTCCTGGCCGGCAAAGAGGGCTTCGCCTTGCAACGCAAGGAACAGGAAGACGACGAAAAAAAGGACCAACAGGACGAGGCGAAGGACCCGGAACGCCTGCTGCGCACCTACGCCCGCCGCCAGCGCGAGGCCATCTCAGACGACGTGCCCGGCGCCGTCTTCCGCGTCCGCCTCGACGCCACGCACCCGCTGGCCTTCGGCTACGGCGACGCCTACTTCACGCTCAAGCGCAACGACGACGCCTTCGCCTTCCTCGAAAAAGGCTGGAACGTGGGCGTACTGCGACAGGACGCGCGCGCAAGCGGCTTCGTGGGCGCCAAAGCCGGCAAAAAGCTCGACGACACGCTCGTCTTCGGCGTCCAGGAGATGGGCCGGGGCGCCGTCGTCTACCTGCTCGACGACCCGCTCTTCCGGGGCTTCTGGTACAACGGCCGCCTGCTCTTCGGCAACGCCGTCTTCCTGGTGGGGCAGTAGCGCCGCGGGCGGCCCGGCCCCCGCCCTACTTCATCCAGGCCTGCACGCTCACGTAGAACCCCAGCATGAGCAGCGCAAAGAGGATGAAAACCTCCACCTTGTTGAAATTAACCCGCGTCTCGTAGGACCGGCGCAGCCGCCTGGAGCGGGCAAAGTTGGACCGGTCGTTGACGATGAGCACGAAGAGGACGAGCACGCACGCCCCCACCGAAAACCCCAGGAAACGGGCGCCCTGCAGGTAGACGAGCGCGGTGCTCAACGCGGCCAGCGCCGCCGTCAGGTAAAAGACGACGGGCGCAGGAATGCTGAGGCGTTTCTTGCGCCGCCGCCGGCGATGCCGGTGGCGCCGGCGGTCTTCGGGCGCCGGTAGCTTCGAGATGTCGCGGGGGCGCGTCACGGGGGTCGTCACAGCGGGGCGGGGTTAATCCAGGCCGATGGAGAAGAGGCGTTCGAGGTCGTGCCGGGAGTAGACCTTGAAGCCGATGAGGGTCTCGGATCGCTCGATGCCGTCGCGGCGGCGGATGTGGTCGGTCACCAGGTCGGCCAGGTGTTCGTTGGTTTTG
>JBFGTT010000442.1:0-3869 GCA_041565995.1 Rhodothermales bacterium | reverse complement strand
CGCCTGGGCCGCGCGCGACTCGGCGGGGACGCATCTCTTCCAGCGGCAGGTCTACGGCGCGACGGCGCTGCCATTCCTGCAAGAGATCGCCTTGCAATGGGAGGGCGGCCCGTCTTTGCAGGGCGCCTCGCTGCCGGGCACCCCCTTCTTTCCCGCCGGAAAAAGCACCCGGCACGCCTGGGCGCTGCTGCTGACGAGCGCGGCCACGTTGGAACGCGCGGCCCGTGATTCCGTCGCGACGCGCCTGGACTACGAGCGGCTACTCACCCGCGACGGCGCCGAGCACTTGGCGGCCTTCGAGCGCGCGGCGGACCGCCTCCCGCTCGAAGCACCCGGCGCGGCCCCATCCGACTCGGTGTGGTTGCTGCGGTGGGCGGGGCTGGCGCCTCAGACCGACGTGGCGGCCTGGCGCGGCCTGCTCGGCGGGCAGGCGCAGCCCTTTGCGTTGCTCCAGGGCAACGGCCTGTGGATGGAACGCACCGGCGTCTGGCGCGTGCTCGGCGCCCCCGCCGTCGAAGTGCCCTTGCCGGCGGGCGTCTTCGTGGGCAACACCCGCTGGTCGGCCTACGCCGCCGAACTGCTGCGGACGCAGGAGTCCGGCCCGGTGCGCCTGCAAACCTGGATCGACGACGCCTACAGCATCTGGGCGGCGCAGACGGCCCCGCCGCTCATCGACGCCCTCGGCGCAACGGCCCCGGAGGATGCGCCGCTCGGCGAAGCCCTCACCTACCTGCGCAACTGGGATTTTTCCTACGACCGCGCCAGCATCGCCGCCTCCCTCTTCGACACCTGGATGGCGATCTATCGCCACACGACCGGCGCGCTGCCGTCGCCTTCGCCGCAGGACACGCTCCCGGACGTCCGCGCCGGCTACCTCCGGACGTTCGAGCAGGCGGTGGCCACGCTCGTCGAGGCGTTCGGCCCGGACCAGAGCCAGTGGCGCTGGGAGCGCGTCCGCCCCGAGCAGCGGCTGTTTCCGGTGTGGTCGGTCGAGGCGCTCGGCGCGGTGATGCCCGAAGCGCGGTCGGCGGCTCGCTACGCGCCCCTCGACCTGCCGGGGCACGGCCACCCGTCGGCGCTGGCCTGGGGCACTTCGCCCGTGCAGCACACGCTGCCGGCGCCGGCGGTGTGGGAAGCCTGGATGCATACCAACACGTGGGAGACGTTCACCGTGCGCCGCCGCCGGCTCGATCCCAACGCCCTGCTGGGCCGGTACCTCCTCACCGACCGACCGCCCGACCCCCTCAACCTGCCCGGCCCTGCCGCCGGCCAGACGACCACCACGCTCACCCCCCTCTCCCGCCCGCTTTGACCCCACCACCGTTCTACATTGGCCTCGACGCCGGCGCTTCGAAGACGCACCTGCTGGCCGGCGCATCGTGGCGGGAACACGCGCTCTCGCTCGACGGCCCGCCCGCCAACGTGCAGCGGCAGGGCGTCGAGGAGACGGCCCGCGTGCTGGCGACGCTGGTGTACGAAGCGTTGCGACAGCAGCCCGAGGCGGCGCTCCGGGTCGTCTGCGCGGGCGTGGCGGGCGCCGGTATCCCGGCGGATCAGCAGGCCCTGTCCGAGGCCTTGCGCAAGCGCCTGGGCGCGGCGGCGGCGCAGGTGGTGATCGTCCACGACGCCGCCATCGCGCTGGAGGGCGCCTTCGAGGGCGGCAGCGGCGTGATCGTGACCGTGGGCACCGGCTCGATCGGCTTTGCCCGCACCCGTTCCGGCGGCGTGCTACGCACCGGCGGCTGGGGCTACCTGCTGGGCGACGAAGGCGGCGGGCACGCGCTGGGCGCGGCGGCCCTGCGCGCCGTGGCCCACGCCTTCGACGGCGGCCCGCCGACGCGCCTGCGCACGCTGCTGGCCGAGCGGCACGGCCTGGCCACCCCCGAAGCGCTCGTCCACCGGGTCTACCGCGAGGGCTGGCCGATGCAGCAGGCGGCGCCGCTGGTGGTCGAGGCCGCCGCAGCGGGCGACGCCGAGGCGCTGCGCATCGTCCGCGAACAGACGCACGCGCTGGCGCAGCAGGTGCAATGGCTGGCGCATCGATCCGACGACGTGGCGCCGCGCCTGGCGCTGCTGGGTGGGCTAACGCAGGCGGCCTTCTACCGCGACGCGCTGACGGCGGCCCTGCGCGAGGCGCTGCCGGGCTGGCTCGTGCAGGAACCGGCCCATCCGCCCGTCGTGGGCGCGCTCCGCCTGGCCGTAGCCGCCGACGCAGCCTGACGTGGCCTCACATCCAGCCGGGCCGTGCCACCGTGATCTCTCCGGTACCGCCGCACCGGCTGCAGGTGATGCTGCCGCCCGTACAGCTGGTGCAATCCCGATCTCCTGTGCCTCCGCAGTTCAGGCAGGGCGTGCCGGCCTGCGGATCGATGCCTGTGCCCCGGCAGTTCAAGCAGGCCCGTGTGCCGGCGGCGCCGCATGCGGTGCAGGTGATGCTGCCGCTCCCGTCACACTTTGGACAGGTCATGCGTACCACCTCCCCGAAGGTACGTAGTTCATCCGAATGCTTCACCGGTGTACGTAGCGACCGCGGGCGTCGGCTGCTGCGAGGGAACCCCGCTGCCATGTCGTCGGGCAGAGGCGGGAGACACCGCCGGGGAAAAGCCTACAGCGCATCGGGGGATCTTGCCTGGGCAGCGCCGGGGTGAAGGGGATGTGATCCGCCCGGGCCATGGGGCCGATTTCCTGGCGCACGCGCTGGATTCTGCCCAGAACATGTCTTTGCAGGCGACCGTAGAAAACAGACCCTCCTTCAGCAAGCCCAAGCACGCCATGCTCGTGGCCGACCTCGACACGCTGCCGCTGCGCCCCTCGGTGCGCACGGCCCTGCGCGAAGCCAAAACAGCCCTGGAGCGGCTCTACGGCGAGCGGCTCGTCAAGATGATCCTCTTCGGTTCGCACGCGCGTGGGGAAGCGCACCGGGAGAGCGACGTCGACGTGCTGGTGGTCTTGCACGGAGCGTTCAACTTCTCCGAGGAAGTCAAACGGACCAGCGTCATCGCCTCGAAGGCCTTGTTGAACCATCACGAGTTGCTGGCCCTGTTGCCCTTTGCGGCGTCTCGTTTGGGCGACCCCTCTGACCCGCTCATCATGAACGTGCGAGAAGAAGGGGTGGAACTATGAACCCGCACGTGCAGGCCCTGCTGGAGCTGGTGCAGCAAGACCTCCACGCCGCTCGACTGATGCTCGATGAAGGACTGGCGCGAGCCGCCATCAATCGAGCGTATTATGCATCGTTCCACGCTGCGCAAGCGGCCTTGCTCTCGGTGGGTGAGACGCCCAGGACGCACGCCGGGGTATCCAATCGTTTTTACGTCCGCTTCGTGGAGCCGGGATTGATCGACGAAACGCTTAGCCGCGTACTGCCCTATGCACTCGGGCAACGACAGGGAGCCGACTACGACGCCCTGACGAACTTCGACGCCCGCGCCGCCGCCGACCTGATCGCCGACGTAGAGACATTCGTCGAAGCCGTCGCGGCGCTGCTCGACGCCCGCTGAGGCGCTACGCCTCAAACAGCACCGAAAGCGCACGGGCCTTGTGCCGCAACGTCGCCGCGAGCATCCTCCCCTGTCACGTCGTCACCGGTTCTGCCGGTTTTCGACCAGGCTTTCGACGACCGACGGGTCGGCCAGCGTCGAGGTGTCGCCGAGGTTGCCGAAGTCGTTCTCGGCGATCTTGCGCAGGATCCGCCGCATGATCTTGCCGCTGCGCGTTTTGGGCAGCGCCGGGGTGAACTGGATGTGGTCGGGCCGGGCGATGGGGCCGATCTCGGTGCGCACGTGCTGGACGAGTTCGTCGCGTAGCGCCTCGGACGGTTCCTCGCCGGCGTTGAGCGTGACGTAGGCGTAGATGCCCTGGCCCTTGAT
>JBFGTT010000441.1:0-3873 GCA_041565995.1 Rhodothermales bacterium | reverse complement strand
TTTGCTGTTGCCGGCACGATGCCTCCCTCCGTCGTTCGTCCATCGTCGTTCGACGCAGCCGCCCACGGGCGCGGCCTACCTCCATCCCCACCGCGCGAAGTAGCCCGCGAAGAAGGCCGGGCCGGCGGGCAGGTTGCGCCCCGCCACCGGGATGCGCCCGCCGAGTTCGAGCGTGCCGGGGCCGACGCCGTAGCCCACGCTGGGCAGCAGTTGCACCAGCTCGCGGCGGTCGAGCGCCAGCGGAATCTCCAGGCCCGACGGGAGCCGCCGCCGGGGCGCCAGCCCCCAGAGTCCTTCTACCGCCAGCTTCCAATCGAAGGACCGGAGCCGCCCCCCGACGGCGGCGTAGGCAAAGCGCTCGTCGCCCGGCTTACGGTCGATCTCGCGGTTGAAGGCGCGCCAGCGGTAGCCGGCCCAGCCCATCACGTAGAGCGGCACGGGGTAGAACGAGCGGCCCGCCTCCAGCATCACTTCGACGTCGTACTGGCCCTCGCTCAGCGGGATGACTTCGGCGTCGCGCGTGAACCTGCCCAGCGGAAACTTGACGCCGCCGCGCAGCGCCACCGGAACCGCCGGCAGGCCGAAGAGCGCCGGCCCGACGCGCCCATGCAGCCGGAGGTCGCCCAGGCCGGTGCTCCGGCGCTCGGCGGCCACGTCGTTGAAGGCGAGGCGGTGGTAGGGCACCTGAAGCCATACGTCGGCGCCGCGATAGACGCCCGCCACCGCCGTCGCGAAGAGCGACGTGGTGAGGGCGCGGCCTCCTTCGTTGAAGAGCGGCACGACCGAGCGCGACGGGTCGAAGCGGTTGCGCGTGTCGTGGTGGTAGAGGCTCAGTTGCACCCACCCGCGCCCCGGCGGCTCGATCCACTGCGCCGGCGCCGGCGCGGCAAGCAGCATCCCGCCTCCCCAGCAGGCCGCGACGATCTGAGCACACCGCCTCATCCTCCCTGCCCGAGGCCGGACCGCTTGCCCGCCGCCTCGAAGATGCGCGTCTGCGGCTCGAAGGCGGCCCAGGCGAACCAGAAGGCCACGTACGCCTCGGCCACCGGAGCGAGCTGCGCGCCCGCCAGCGGCCCGGCGACGGCCTTACCGTCGAGGCGCCAGGCGCTGCCCGTCTGCGTGTCGAACAGCCCTCCCTCGCGCGCCTCAAACGTCAGCGCCTGGCCCCCGGCCAAGGGGCGATAGGCCGTCGCGCCGCGCCGCGTGCGGTCCCAGAAAACCACCACGTCCTGGCCGCCGACGCGCTCATGCACCGCCGCCAGCGGCCCGATCTCGTCGAGTTCGAAGAAGGGAAACGCGACGCCGCCGCCAGGGTCGGGGATGCCCAGGACGCGCTCTTTGGGCAGCCGCCGCGCGTCGATCGACATGGGAAAGAGCAGGCTGGCGTTGTTGGGGGTTTCGTAGTTGCCGTAGGGATAGCAGGTGTAGCAGCGCGCGTGCCCGGTCCCTTCGGCGATCACTTCGGTGTCGGGGAAGAGCGACTTCCAGCCGGCCCAGTTCATCTCGGCCACGGGCACCATCGCCAGCGCGGCGCCGTTGCGCGCGCCGCAGCCGGCAGCCCGGTTCATCTGCGGCCAGAGCGACTCCTGCGACGTCCGGTCGTACATCGTCAGGTTGTTCTGGAACAACAGCCCGGAGACGCCGAACTCGGCCCCGCCGACGACCGCGCGGTCGAAGGCCATGCTCGACCCGGTCAGCGGGCAGTAGGTGACGGCCAGGCGCACGCCGCCGAAGGTGAAGTTGACGATCTCGTGCCACCACAGGATGTTGTGCGGCACGGCGATGGCCCGCCCGCCGACTAGCAGGCCGATGACGCGGTCGCTCTCGGCCAGGTAGTCCACGGCGTCGGCGGCCACGAGGTCCGGGTCGGAGAGGGCGGGAATGCCGTCTTTGCCGACGCCGCCGTCGGCGAAGCGGTTGAGCGGCACGCTGCACTCGTCCTCGTTGCCGGGCAGGTTGGGGGAGCCGACGTTTCCGCCGGCATCGCAGGCGGCCAGGCCGAGGGCCAACAGGCCCGCCACGAGCGCCCCGCTCATCGTTTTGGTGGTGCACAGCTTGCGCATGATCACATCCTTTGCGTGAGGCCGGGTTGCCTGCTCACTCGGCGTAGAGGGCCGTCTTCGGCTTGAAGGCAAACCAGGCGAAGGCGAAGTAGTCGCCGTGGGGAATCGGGCGCAGGCGCCTGCCGGCCAGCGTGCCAGCGACGGCGCGGCCGGTGACGTCCCAGGTGCTCTGCGTCTGCGCATCGACGAAGCGGCCGCCCTCGTAGCGGAACGAGAGGCGCTGCCCGTCGAGGCGCGGGTCGAAGACGCCCGTCGAGCCGATCTCACGCGAGGCGCTGATCTGCGCGGCGTCGAGCGCCGAGACGGCGCCGTCGGCGTGGAAGACGACCACGGGCTGCCCGTCCACCTCGTCTTCGACGACACGCCGGAGGCGGGTGAGGCGGTGCGGGTAGGCCTTGTCCTGGCCCCCGAGGCTGAGGGCGACGACCTTCTCCATGGGCGGCAGGCGTTCGTCGCGCGGCCCCCGGTAGAGGAAGGGGCGCTCGCCGACGTCGTCGTAGCCGGCGTAAGGGTTGCGCCCGTAGTCGCGTTGGTGGCCCGTCTCGCGCGAGAGCACCTGGCCGCCGGGGTAAGCCTCGGCGAACTGTTCGAAGGAGAGGATCTGGGCCGGCAGCGGCTTCAGCTTCGCGCCGGTATAGCGGCCCACGATGGCCTCGCCGCTGAGTTGCTGCCAGAGGCTCTCGGTCTGCCGGTCGAACATGACCAGGTCCGAGTGGCGCAGCATGCCCGAGACGCCGAAGGTGAGCGTCTGCCCCTCGACGCGGCGGTCGTAGGCGATGGCGCTGTAGCAGAGCGGGCAGAAGGTGACGACCACCGGCACGCCGCCCACCTCGTCGATGGCGATCTCGTGCCAGGTCATGATCTGCAACGGATAGGCGCGCGCCTCGCCCTCGACGACCAGCGCGATGACCGGCTCCTGCGGCTGCAACCACGCACCCGCCGCCTCGATGGAGACGAATTGCGGGCGGTTGATCGAAGGGATGCCGTCTTTGGGCGGCCCGCCCGCCATCAACTCGTCGAGGTCAATCGAGCGTTTGGACCAGTCCGTCTGCCAGGCGCTCGCGCCCGTCGGCAGGCTCTGGGCGTCGGCGCAGGCGGCAGGCAGCAACGCGGCCAGCAGCACGGCGACGCACAGCCACGGGTCTCGCAAAGATCGAGGGCGGAACATGGGCGGTGGGCGTGGTAGCGGCACAGCAACCAATCCCCGCTTCCCGGAAAACGGGGCAGGGCGGCGCCCCTTTTAGAGCAAGACGCCGCCGCAACGTTACGCACCGACCCGGATGGCCGGGGCCTTTCGGCGTGCCCTCCGCCCATCCGCCGTGCCCTGTCTGCCTCACCGCTCGTCGAACCGCGCCGGGTGCTGCTCCGTCAGTTGGATAGGCCGTCGCCAGCCCTACGATGCCCCCGCCGATGATGGCTACGTCGTAGGTCATGCCTCGCGTGTGGGGGGATCAAGGATTGAGGATGGAAGATCGAGGATAGGGGGCTCGACGCTACTTCGCCGCCGTCATCATGATTTCCACGCGGGCGTCGCGGGGCAGGCGGGCCACCTGCACGGCGGCGCGGGCCGGGGGCGCCTCGCCGAAGTACGCGCCGTAGACCTCGTTCATGGCGGCGTAATCGGCCAGGTCGGCCAGGAAGACCTGCGCCTGCACCACGTCGGCCATCGAGAAGCCGGCGGCCTCGAGCACGGCCCGGAGGTTGTCCATGGCCCGCTGCGTCTCGGCGGCGATGCCGCCCTCGACGAGTTGCCCGGTGGCGGGGTCCAGCCCGATCTGCCCGGCGCAGTAGAGCGTGTTGCCGACGCGGA
>JBFGTT010000440.1:0-3876 GCA_041565995.1 Rhodothermales bacterium | reverse complement strand
AGGCTATCGGCGTCGAGGCCGTGCGCACCGAAGCGGGCTACTCCATCCTGGAGGCCGTCACCGCCCGCCCCACGCTCGATGTCAACGGCCTCTGGAGCGGCTACCAGGGCGAGGGCGCCAAGACCGTGCTGCCCTCCATCGCCGGCTGCAAGATCTCCTGCCGCCTCGTGCCCGACCAACACCCCGACGACATCGCCCGTAAGCTCCGGCGCCACTTCGAGCAGCACACGCCCCCGACCATGCAGCTCGACTTCCGCAACCTGCACGGCGGCCACCCCGTCCTCGTCGATACCGACAGCCCCGCCATGCAGGCCGCCGCCGAGGCCATGCAGGGCGTCTACCAACGGCAGCCCTTCTTCACGCGCGAGGGCGGCTCCATCCCCGTCGTGGCCGACTTCAAGAAGATCCTGGGCCTCGACAGCGTGCTGATGGGCTTCGGCCTCAACTCCGACGCCATCCACTCGCCCAACGAGCACTTCGGCCTCGACCGCTTCGGCGAGGGCATCCAGTCCATCATCCGCTTCCTCGACGCCTACGCCCGGCGGCTGGCTTGAGAAAGGCACGGCGAGCAGGCATCCTCCGGGTCGTTACGCATCATGCTTACCGGAGCGTGGGAACGGGAAAGTTTCGTCTGATTAAATCCTCCGATTTGCAGTTGTGCGGGCGTAGCGTTACCATCTTCGGCGTCCGACCGGATCTTCCCCTCGCGCGGCTATGCAGACGCTCGCCATCCTCGAACTGATCGCGATCCTGGTGCTCGGCTACCTGAGCACCCACTTCGTGATCGAACGGCTCCAGACGCGGTTTTTCTTCATCACCGGCATCGAGTACATCCTGCTGGGGGTGTTGGTGGGGCCGCACGTGGTCAACGTGATGACGCCGGCGGTGGTGGGCCAACTCAGCCCCATCATGAGCCTCTCCATCGGGTCGCTGGGGCTGCTCTACGGGTTGCATTCCGTTTTCGAGACCTGCTGGCGCAGCCGGGCGAGGCCGTCCGCCTGGGCTTCTTCGCGCCGCTGGTGACGCTGGCGCTGGTGGCGGGCGTCTTCGCGGCGGTGTTCCGGTGGGCGCCGGGCCTGGCCGCGGGCTGGCCGGAGGTGCTGCCGGCGGCGCTGGTGCTGGGCACCACGGCGGCGGTCTCGGCGCCGAGCGCCCTGCGCGCCGTGCGGCGGCGCTACGAAGCCCGCGGCGAGATGCCCGACCTGCTCCAGTTCGTCGTCCGCTTCGACGACGCGCTGGGCATCCTGCTCTTCGGGTTGATTTTCTGCTTCTTCCACGTGGGCCAGACGCAGGGCATCCGCGCGCTGACCACCACCGAGTGGGTGGCCGTCAACCTGGGCTTCGGCGTCGTGCTGGGGCTGCTGTTCTACCTGTTCCTGGGGCGTGAGCAAGACAAGCACAAGTTGCTCGTGGCGCTCATCGGCATCGTGGTCTTCGCCAGCGGCGCGGCCTATTACCTGAACCTCTCGCCGCTGTTCATCAACCTGGTGCTGGGCGTCATGCTGGCCAACACGTCGCGCATCCGGGAGCAACTCGTCGAGATCCTGCGCTCCATCGAGAAGCCGGTCTACGTGGTGGTGCTGGTCTTTGCCGGGGCGGCCTGGAACGTGGCGGCGGCGGCCTCGACGTGGCTCGTCTTCGCCGCCCTGGCCGCGCTCTACTTCGGGCTGCGCGCGGCGGGCAACTACGCCGGCGGCTACCTGGCCTACGCCACCGCCGAGGCGCCCGAACGCCTCAGCAGCCGCGTCGGGGTGGGGCTGATGGCGCAGGGCGGCGTGGCCGTGGCCATGGTGGTCAACTACAGCCAGGTCTACCAGAACGCGCTGACCGACCTGGTCGTCACCTGCGTGCTCGTCTCGGTCATCCTCAGCGAGTTCATCAGCGTGCGCCTGACGCGGGATCTGCTCCTCGACGCCGAGCAAATCGCCCTCGCAGAGTGAGGACGTATGGACGAGGGGATGTGTGGACGAGGGGACGATCTGATCGTCGTCCGTCGTCCTTCGTCGATAAAAGGTACCTTTGAAACCGCCATGCTTGATCTGGAGAAACCATCGTGAGAGCCGTCATCATCGGAATGGGCGAGGTCGGCAAGTATATCGCCGCCGTACTGACCGACGAGAAGCACGACGTGACCATCGTCGATGTGGACGCCGCCAACCTGGCGAAGGCCGAAGAGAAGGTCGACGCGCTGGCGTTGCAGGGCCACGGGGCCAGCATGCGCACCCTCCGGCAGGCCAACGTCGACGGCGCCGACCTGCTCATCGCCGTCACCAACCGCGACGAGATCAACCTGCTGGCGGCGCTCATGGCCCGGCAACTCGGCGCCCACCGCACCGTCGCCCGCGTGACCAACCGCGCCTACCTGGCCGACGACGACCGGGGCTACTACCACAACCTGCTCGGCATCGACCTGATCGTCAGCACCCAGATCCTGGTCGCCAACGAAATCCACAAGCTCATCAAAAGCTTCGGCGCCGTGGCCGTCGAAAACTTCGCCGACAACCAGATCGAGCTCGTCGAGATCCCCGTCACCGACGAGGCCCGCGCCGCCGGCCAGCCCATACGCGACCTCAAGCTGCCCGACGGCTGCCTCCTGGCCGCGCTGCTGCGCGACGAACAGGTCGTCCTCCCCGGCGGCGCCGACGTGGTGCTCCCCGGCGACGAAGTCTTTCTCATCGGCAAAATCGAGCAGTTGCGCGAGGCCGAGCAACTCTTCGGCACCGGCCGGCAGCGCGGCGCCCACAAAGTCGTCATCATCGGCGGCGGCGACATCGGCTACTCCGTCGCCCGCCTGCTCGAACGCGAACGCCTCGACGTGGTGCTCATCGACGAGGAGAGCGAACGCTGCGAAGAACTGGCCCACCTGCTCCACCGCACCGTCATCATCAACGGCGACGGCACCGACCTGAACCTGCTGCGCGAGGAGCGCGTCCAGCACAGCGACGTCTTCGTGGCCACCAGCGGCGACGACGAGGTCAACCTGATGTCGAGCCTGCTGGCCAAGAACCTCGGCGCCGAGAAGACCATCACGCTGGTCAACCGCCCGGACTACGTGCCGACCTACGAACTGCTGGGCATCGACGCGACCGTCAGCCCCCGCCTCTTCGCGGCCAACCAGATCCTCAAGTACGCCCGGCAGGGCGAGGTGGTGGCCGTCTCGCTGCTGGCCGAAGGCAAGGCCGAAATCCTGGAACTCGTCCCGCAGGAGGAAAGCCCCATCGTGGACAAGCCGCTGCGGGACGTCAACTTTCCGCACGGTGCCCTCGTGGCCGCCGTCGCCACCGACGAGGGGGCCGTGGTGCCCGGCGCCCACCACGTCATCCGGGCGGGCAACAACGTGGTCGTCTTCACGCTGCCCGAGGCGCGCCCGGCCGTCGAGCGGCTCTTCCGCAAGCGCCTCTTCGCCCTCGGCAGCCTCACCGGCGGCGACGGCAAGCAAAACTAGAACGAGCCGACGAAAGGACGAGAGGACGAAAGATCCTCCGTCGATTCGTCCATACGTCCATACGTCCACACGTCCATACGTCCACACGTCCTTACCCGAGCCAGCATGAACCTGAGAATCATCGCGCGGCTGCTGGGCATCCTGATGTGCGTGCTCGCCCTGACGATGGCGACCGCGCTGGGCTGGACGCTCTACTACGACGAACCCGGCGCCACGCGGGCCTTCGTGCTGGCCGCCGCCCTGACGCTCGCCTTCGGCCTGGTGCTCTACTTCTACGGACGACGCGAGGTGGGCACCATCGGGCGGCGCGAAGCCCTCGTGGTGGTGACGCTGAGCTGGTTCCTCATCGGCCTCTTCGGCGCGCTGCCCTACATGTTCGACGGCGCCTTCACCAGCTTCGCCGACGCCTTCTTCGAGACCGTCTCGGGCTT